>JAOPVF010000321.1 GCA_025963195.1 Mycobacterium sp.
CCCTGTTACGACGCCCGCGGGGTCACCAGGATGTACGACCACCTGACCACGATCTCGTCGGCGATGAACCAGCTCGGCTGGTCGAACTACGCCAACGACCACGAAGACGGCAACGGGCAGTTCGAGCAGAACTTCCAGTTCGCCGACGCACTCACCACCGCCGACCGGGTCGTGACGCTGCGCTATCTCCTGTCGATGATCGCCGCCGAGCGCGGCATGATCGCGACCTTCATGCCCAAGCCCTTCTCCGATCGCACGGGCACCGGGCTCCACCTGCACCTTTCGCTGACCAGTGCAGGCACGCCCGTCTTCCCCGCAGGCGACGACGACGACGAAAGGGGTCTCGGCCTGTCCCCCACCGCGTACTCGTTCATCGGCGGCATCCTCGACCACGCCTGTGCGCTGCAAGCCATCGTCGGTCCAACGGTCAACTCCTACAAGCGAACCGGTGCGGTCACCACGACGTCGGGCGCGTCGTGGGCGCCGAGGCAGGCCACCTACGGCGGCAACGATCGGACGCACTACATCCGGGTGCCCGACGACCAACGCGTCGAACTGCGGGGCGGCGACGGGTCGGCCAACCCCTACCTCGCCGTCGCTGCCGCCCTTGGCGCGGGCATCGACGGCATCAAGCGCAGCCTCGACCCCGGAGCGGTGGGCGCCGTCCCCGATGGCCGGCCCACCTTGCCGCCGACACTGCTGCACGCGGTGGACCAGCTGGAGGACGACGCGGTGGTCACGGGCGTGCTCGACGCAGTCGGTGACGGGGTCGCCGGATACTTCGCCGCCATCAAGCGCGACGAATTCTTCGCCTATCACAGCTCGGTCTCCCCTTGGGAAGTCGAGCAGTACCTGACCGCGTTCTAACTCCACGAATTTCCAAGGAAGGCAAGCAATGTGCGGAATCGTGGGTTTACACCTGCGTACACCCGAGCTATATCCACGCCTCGGCGAACTGCTCACCGGAATGCTGTGCGAGATGTCCAACCGTGGCAGTGATTCCGCAGGAGTCGCCCTGTACGGCGACCCGGCGTGGACCCCGCCGGGCAGGGGCTGCGTGTCGCTTCTCGAAGTCGACGGCGACGACGAATCGATCGGCGCTGCAGTCGGTTCCGCGCTGGGCGCCGACGTCACCGCGACGACGATCGGCGACACCCGCCTGCTGACGGCCGACGCCGACTCCGAAACCCTGCTCAACGCGGCCAGGGTCGCCTTTCCCGGCGTGCTGGTCGCCGGCTTCGGTGCCGACCTCGCCGTGCTCAAGGGCGTCGGCGACCCCGCCACGCTGACCCGGTCGTGGGGCCTTGCCACCGCGCAGGGCTGGCAAGGCGTCGGGCACACCAGGATGGCCACCGAGTCGGCCGTCACGCCGTCAGGTGCCCACCCATACGCGGTCGGGCCCGGGCAGTGCCTCGTGCACAACGGCTCGTTCGCCAACCACGCCACCATCCGACGCGAATTGCAGGCCGCCGGTGTGCGATTCGACAGTGAGAACGACACCGAGGTCGGCGCCAGGTTCGTCGCGAGCCGGCTGGCTGAGGGCCGCGACGTGGAGACCGCGCTCAAGGAACTGTGCGCCACCTTCGACGGCTTCTACACGCTGCTGGTCTCCAACCGAGACTCGTTCGCGGTGGTCCGCGACGCCATCGCGTGCAAGCCCGCCGTCATCGCCGAGACCGACGACTGGGTGGCGATGGGCAGCGAGTACCGCGCGCTGTCCGGTCTGCCCGGGGTCGAGAAGGCCGCCATCTGGGAACCCGAGCCGGAGGTCGTCTACGCATGGCACCGCTAAATGACTCCTCGCGCGAGCGCTCGTCGGCGATAGTCAGCTTCGATCTTGCGAAAACCTCACTACGCGAAGTCAACTCGGCCCTGCATGCACCCGGACTGACCGGTGAATTCGTCATCGAAAATTCCGCTGGCGCACACAACGTCGCGGTCGGCATGGATGCGGACGTCAAGGTCACCGTCGACGGCCACGTCGGCTACTACGCGGCAGGCATGAACCAGCGCGCCTCGATCACCATCGACGGCAACGCGGGCACCGGGGTCGCAGAGAACATGATGAGCGGAACGGTCTGGGTGAAGGGCAATGCGTCGCAGTCCGCAGGCGCCACCGCCCACGGCGGGTTGCTGACGATTGACGGCAATGCCGCTGCGCGGTGCGGGATTTCGATGAAGGGCGTCGACATCGTCGTCGGCGGCGACGTCGGGCACATGAGCGCGTTCATGGCACAGGCGGGCCGCCTGGTGATCCGCGGCAACGCCGGTGATGCACTCGGCGACTCGATCTACGAGGCCCGCATATACCTGCGCGGTGATGCCGCATCGTTGGGTGCGGACTGCGTCGCCAAGCAGATGCGGGCCGAGCACCACGAGGAACTCGGCAGGCTGTTGAAGGCCGCCGGGTACGAGGACGACGACACCAACGCCTACACCAGGTACGGCTCCGCGCGCAGCCTCTACCACTTCCACTCCGACCACGCAGCGAGCTACTGATGACCGAAACGTCCGATGCACGAGCACGACTGGGCCTGCGCGAGTCCGCCACCTTCGACCGGCCGACCATCGCGGCGATTCAGCGGGCCGCCGAGACCGGCATCTACGACATCCGCGGCTGGGGTGCCAAGCGGCCGCTGCCGCACTTCGACGACCTGCTGTTCCTCGGCGCGTCGATGTCGCGCTATCCATTGGAGGGCTACCGCGAGCGCTGTGGCACCGACGTCGTACTCGGCGCCCGGCACGCCAAACACCCCTTGCACCTTGACACTCCGGTGACCATTGCGGGCATGTCGTTCGGCGCGTTGTCCGGGCCTGCCAAGGAGGCACTCGGTCGCGGCGCCAGCGAGGTCGGTACGTCGACCACCACCGGCGACGGCGGCATGACGCCGGAGGAGCGCGGCCAGAGCAAGTACCTGGTGTACCAGTACCTGCCGTCGCGCTACGGGATGAACCCCGACGACCTCCGCAAGGCCGATGCCATCGAGGTGGTGCTCGGACAGGGCGCCAAGCCCGGCGGTGGCGGAATGCTGTTGGGGCAGAAAATCTCCGAACGCGTGGCCGGGATGCGCACGCTACCGGAGGGCATCGACCAGCGCTCCGCGTGCAGACATCCAGACTGGACCGGCCCCGACGATCTCACCATCAAGATCAACGAGCTCCGCGAGATCACCGACTGGGAGAAGCCGATCTACGTCAAGGTCGGCGCCACCCGGACGTACTACGACGTCAAGCTCGCGGTGCACGCAGGTGCGGACGTGGTGGTGGTCGACGGCATGCAGGGCGGCACTGCCGCCACCCAGGACGTGTTCATCGAGCACGTCGGGATCCCGACGCTGGCCGCCGTTCCGCAGGCGGTGCAGGCGCTGTCCGAGCTGGGCGTGCACAGGAGGTCAGGGGCCCCGGCCGGCAAGGAAGTGCAGCTCATCGTCTCTGGCGGCATCCGCAGCGGGGCCGACGTCGCCAAGGCCCTCGCGCTCGGCGCTGACGCGGTGGCCATCGGCACGGCCGCGCTGATAGCGCTCGGCGACAACCATCCGCGGTACGCCGCCGAGTACGAAAAACTGGGCAGTGCAGCGGGTTTCTTCGACGACTTCCAGGACGGCACCGACCCCGCGGGGATCAGCACGCAGGACCCGGAACTGGCTGCACGGTTCGATCCGGTCGAGGGTGGCCACCGGCTGGCCAACTATCTCCGGGTACTGACCATGGAGGCGCAGACCATCGCCAGGGCATGCGGCAAGGCGCACGTGCGGCACTTGGAGCCCGAGGATCTGGTGGCCGTCACCATTGAAGCCGCGGCGATGGCGCGGGTCCCGCTGGCGGGCACCGACTGGATTCCGGGATCCCGTTCGTGACCGAAACCGCGGACGTCGTCATCGTCGGCGGCGGCATCGAAGGCGCCGCTGCCGCATGGGCATTGGCCCAGCGCGGCGTCACCGACGTCTTCCTCGCCGAACGCAACACCGTCGGCTCGGGAATGACCGGCAAGTCCAGCGGCATCGTCCGGTGCCACTACGGCGTCAGCTCGCTGGCGGCGATGGCGACCGTCGGACTCGAGGTATTCGAGAAGGCCGAGGAGATCTTCGGCACCGACATCGGCTTCCGGCAGACCGGATACGTCGTCGGAGTCGGCGAGCAGAACGTCGACGCCCTGCGCAAGAGCCTGGCCGCCCAGCGCGCGGTCGGCGTGCAGACCGAGGAGATCGACCAGTCCGAGGTGGCCCGTATGTGGCCGTTCGCGGACCTGTCGCCGTTCGGCGCCTTCGGATGGGAGGCGCGCGGCGGCTACGGCGACGCGTACATGACCGCGCAGGCGTTCGCGGTGTCGGCGCGGGCAGCGGGCGTCCGGATCCACCAGGGCACCGCGGTGGCCGCTCTATCCGTCGTCGACGATCGGGTGACCGGCGTCCAGCTCGCCGATGGCACCGAGATATCCGCCGGCTCGGTCGTCGTGGCCACCGGCGCCTGGACGCAACCCTTCCTGGCTCCCTACGGGGTCGACGTCCCGATCCGGGTGGTACGCGAGCAAATCGTCACCATCGCACCCGGCATAGAAAGCACTGTGATTAGTTCCTTACCCGTCTTTTCCGACCTGGTATCGCTGCAATACGTGAGACCAGAAGTGGGCGGCGACATCCTGTTCGGCAACAGCGACCTCTCCGACGCACGAGAAGCCGATCCCGACGACTACTCCAACCGCGCGACCGACGACTTCGTCGACCTCACCGTCGCCAAGGTCGGAGAGCGCTTCCCCGGGTTCCCCGACGCGGCGATCACCGGCAGCTACGCCGGCTGCTACGACGTCACGCCGGACTGGAACCCGGTGATCTCCCACACCGGGATCGACGGGCTGGTGGTGGCGGCCGGGTTCAGCGGCCACGGCTTCAAGATCGCTCCCGCGGTCGGCAGGTTGGTGGCCGATCTGGTGGTCGACGGCCGCAGCGCCGACCCGCGCATCCCGGAGACGGACTTCCGGTTGTCCCGTTTCGCCGACGGTGACCTGTTGACGTCGCCGTATCGGTACGTCGGCGCCGGCGAGATGCGCTAGACAGGACACCCGTGACCGACATACCGCTGCTCCGCAACAAATCCGGCACCGCCCGCGATCGCGATCCCAGCGAGCCCGTCGACGAGCTGGAGTTCGAGGCGGCGATCGGGCGCAACGTGCGTCAGCTGCGCCAGCAGCAGGGGTTGACGGTGGCCGAGACTGCGGCCAGGGTCGGCATCTCCAAGGCCATGATGTCCAAGATCGAGAACGCGCAGACGTCGTGCAGCCTGTCCACGCTGGCGCTGCTGGCCAAGGGGCTGGACGTCCCGGTGACCAGCCTGTTCCGCGGCGCCGACGTCGAGCGGCCCGCGGCGTTCGTGCGGGCGGGCACCGGAGCGCGCATCGTCCGCAACGGCACCCGCGAGGGCCACGAGTACGAGTTGCTCGGCTCGCTGCGCGGTGAGCACAAGCGACTCGAGTGCCTGCAGGTCACGTTGACCGCGAAGAGCAAGACCTACCCGCTGTTCCAGCACCCCGGCACCGAGTTCATCTACATGCTCGAAGGCGTCATGGACTACAGCCACAGCCGTTCGGTGTATCGGCTGCACCCCGGCGATTCACTGCAACTCGACGGCGAGGGCGCCCACGGCCCGGTGGATCTGGTGGAGGTGCCGATCCGCTTCCTGTCGGTCGTCGCGTTCCCCGATTCGCAGGTGTAGTTCGGGCGGTCACCCGAACAGCTTGGCCGCGGACACCACTGCGTCGGTGGCGATGTCGCAGTGCGGCGAGGCGCTGCCGACCGTGACGGCGGGCCGGATCACCACGTCTGCCGACCTGACGTAGTCACCGCCGAGGAACTTGCGCTGCATCTGTGGGCCGACGAAGGCCGTCGCCGCGCATCCCGCAGTGTCGACGTACACGTCGACACCGTCACGACTCCGCCGCGCGCGGGTGTCGGTCTCTTGGTCGAACAGCTCGGGTTGCAATGTCACGCGAACCGGCGTGCCGTCGCCAAGCGCGAGCGCGCACGAGTACGCCCGCGAGGCATGGACGTTCCAGCTGGCCACGTGCAGCGCCGACTGCACCTGGCACGGATCCCGTTCGGCCAACGGGGCCGGATACGTACCAACGGCATCACGGATGGGCAGCCGAAGGGACGCGATGCGCGGTTCGATGGCATGCACGACCTTCTCGACGAGGACACAATTGTGCTGCGAGATCAGCCCAATTCGAACGGCGGGCTGTTCTGGACCTGGCAGCGGATGGGCACCGGGCAGCCGGGATAGCGGCAACGGCATCAGGTACTCGCACGATCCCGGCGACGTCTCTTCGACGGCGCCGACGTTCGCGAGGTCCAGCTGGATGCTGAGGAACCAGCGCGCGGCCTCACCGGCGACCTTGACGTCGACGTCGCACTCGTCGAACGCGAATAGCGTTCCGACAGTGCCGATTTCGCCAACCTTGGCCATGTCGTCGCGAGTCAGCAGCCCGCACGGATCGATGCGCCGCAACGCCCGCAGGTAACCCAGTCTGGTGACGTCGTCGGGGCTGACCGTCTGACCGTACGTGGGCACGTCGCCGGCGAAGAAGTACGACTGGTCGTATTCGCTCGCCCGCGGCGATCCGCCGATGGCCCGGGCGCACCCGGTCAGCGCTATCAAGATGGCCAGCGCAGTGACCACGGCCCGCACCGGGTCAGTGTGGCATAGACGGCCGTTTTGGCCCTGCGATGATGCGGAGTACAGTCACGAACGTGCAGCGGGTGCTCCTCCTCGGACGCCGCGACGGGGTCTGAACCAGACTGGCCTCCCGTCGCGGGTGTTCACGATGCGCCGGTCTGAAGTGAGAACCCAGACGAACCCGGAGCAGAAACCGTGAACAACCCCAACAAAGACGACGCGTATGCCTGGTCGTCGAAGGCACGCGCCATCAGCACCCCATCGGGTGCCCCCAATCCCGGCCAGCCCGCGTGGAACACCCAGCGGGCGACGTCGATGCCGGTCAGCCGCTATCGCAGCTTCGCAGACGAAGTGGAACCCATCACACTGCCCGAACGCACCTGGCCGGACAAGGTCGTCGACACCGCACCGATGTGGTGTGCGGTCGACCTGCGTGACGGCAACCAGGCGCTGATCGACCCGATGAGCCCTGAACGCAAGCGGCGCATGTTCGACCTGCTGGTCCGCATGGGCTACAAGGAGATCGAGGTCGGCTTCCCTTCGGCGTCGCAGACCGACTTCGACTTCGTCCGCGAGATCATTGAACAGGGCGCCATCCCCGACGACGTGACGATCCAGGTGCTGACCCAGTGCCGTCCCGAGTTGATCACCCGGACGTTCGAGGCCTGCGCGGGTGCGCCGAAGGCCATCGTGCACTTCTACAACTCGACGTCGATCTTGCAGCGCCGCGTGGTGTTCCGGGCCGACCGCGACGCCGTCAAGGCCATCGCCACCGACGGCGCACGCATGTGCGTCGACGAGGCCAAGAAGTACCCACGCACCCAGTGGCGCTTCGAATACTCACCCGAGTCCTACACGGGCACCGAACTGGAGTACGCCGTCGAGGTCTGTGACGCCGTGAGCGCCATCGTCGACGCCACGCCGGAACGGCCGCTGATCGTCAACCTGCCAGCCACCGTCGAGATGGCCACGCCGAACGTGTACGCCGACTCGATCGAGTGGATGAGCCGCAACCTGGCACGTCGGGACTCGATCATCCTGAGCCTGCACCCGCACAACGATCGCGGAACCGCCGTCGCCGCAGCCGAATTGGGCTACCAGGCGGGCGCCGACCGCATCGAGGGCTGCCTTTTCGGCAACGGCGAGCGCACCGGCAACGTATGCCTGGTGACGCTGGGGCTGAACCTGTTCAGCCGGGGCGTCGACGCGCAGATCGACTTCTCCAACATCGACGAGATCCGCCGCACCGTCGAGTACTGCAACCAACTGCCCGTCCACGAGCGGCACCCGTACGGCGGCGACCTGGTGTACACCGCGTTCTCGGGCAGCCATCAGGACGCCATCAACAAGGGGCTGGACCAGATGAAGGTCGACGCCGATGCGCAGGACGCCGACGTCGATGACATCCTGTGGCAGGTCCCGTACCTGCCGATCGACCCGAAGGACGTCGGCCGCACCTACGAGGCCGTGATCCGGGTGAACTCGCAGTCCGGCAAGGGCGGCGTGGCCTACATCATGAAGGCCGACCACGGCCTGGTGCTGCCGCGCCGACTGCAGATCGAGTTCAGCCAGGCGGTGCAGAAGATCACCGACGGCGAGGGCGGCGAGGTATCTCCGAAGGAGATGTGGGACGTCTTCGCCGAGGAGTACCTGTCCCCGATCCGGCCGCTGGAGCGCATGCGACAGAAGGTCGACGCCGCCGAAGTGGACGGCGGGACCGACAAGATCACCGCGGTGGTGAAGGTCAACGGCGTCGAGCGCGAGATCGTCGGCGCGGGCAACGGGCCGCTCGCGGCGTTCGTCGACGCCATCGGCGCGGTCGGGTTCGACGTGTCGGTGCTGGACTACTCCGAGCACGCGATGTCGTCGGGCGAGGAGGCCCAGGCGGCCGCCTACGTCGAGGCGTCGATCGGGGGCCAGACTGTGTGGGGCGTCGGCATCGCGACATCCATCACGACCGCGTCGCTGCGGGCGGTGGTGTCGGCGGTCAACCGGGCCACCCGGGGCTAGTCGAGGAATGCGCTCAGCAGTCGTTCCACCAGACCGGCGGCATCTTGGCTGCCCGGATCTGGCACGACGGTCATATTGCTGAACACGTAACCGTTGAGCACCCTGCTGACTTCATCGATTCTCTCCGGGTTCGGGGTGAAGCCGGCGGCCTCGAAGAGGAGCGTCGCCGACTTCACCGCGGCCGCCTGGAGTTCCTTCATCAGCGGCCGCAGCTCCTCGCGGCGGGTGCTCTCCATGAAGAGTTCGAACCTCGCGAGCGTCCAGCGGCGAAACTGATCATCGGGGTCCAGCATGCGAATCATCAACGCCTTCAGCGTGTCCCGGCTGATCGGGCCGATACCCGACTGCAGCAGCTCGACGCGCTGCCAGTGAAGATCCACGGTTCGCGCGGCGGTCGCCTCGAGCAGTGCCTGCCGTGTCCGGAAGTAATTCGACGTGGTGCCTGCTGGGACGCCTGCGCGGGTATCGACCTGTCGATGCGTCAAACCCCCGACGCCGTCATCGCAGAGGATGTCGATGGCGGTGTCGAGGATCTGACTGCGTCGTTCTGGGTTGGCTGGCATCAGTGCTCGAACCGCACCCGCCAGAGCATTGTGAGGAACATCGGGTACACCGGGAACAGCAGCAGATAGCTGAACCACATCGGGAAGAACTGGCTGAAGGGCGAGACGTCGCCGCGCCACACGGAGAAGTACAGGTGCAGCGGAACGCTCAACGCGATGTAGGCGATCGCCACGGTGGTGGCGACCTTCAGCGGCTTGTTGGCGCACTGCATGCGATGCCAGGTCAGGATTCCCGTGACGGCCGCGTATGTCATCGGCACCAACAGTATGTGGTCCGTCGTGGTCGTGACGGCGTACTGCAGAGCCGGCTCGTCTCCGAAGATCACCCGGTACAGGTGCATGCCGAAGCCGATCAGGATGGTCAGCATCGCAATCTCGCGGAAGAAGTACCCGCGCTCGCGATAGACCTGCCAGAAGG
>JAOPVF010000322.1 GCA_025963195.1 Mycobacterium sp.
CGCGGCGGTCATCGACGCCGTGGAGTTCGGGTTGATCAGCAAGAGACGCACGCTGCCAGCCTAAGCGCCGATCACGTGCGGTGCCGCGCCACGGCTCGAGCCCGGCGGCGCAAGAGCAGCCGCCGCATGATGCGGAACTGCCTGCCGTCACGCCCCGGCGACCAGATCGCGACGAAGACCGCAGCGACGGCGATCACGATTGCCAGCACGAGAAGCGATGCATCCATGGCCTGCAGGAACGCACTCTGCGCGAGCTCGGCAAGCCTCGGCCCCTCCGGGCCGATCCGGCCGGAGACGGCGATTGCCTCGGCGAGTGATCCGATCGCGGATTCACGCACCTGCTCGGGGAACTGCGCGAGCGTCGGCGCGAGGGTGTCGGTGTACTGGGCGGCGAGCATCGAACCCGCGACCGCGATGCCCAACGCGGCGCCGACCTCTCGCGTGGTGTCGTTGACCGCCGACGCGACACCCTGCTTCTCGTCCGGCACCGCACTCATGATCGCTGAAGTCGCTGGCGCCGTGCACAACCCGATTCCGGTGCTGGTGATGAGCAGCAGCCAGGCCAGGTCGAGGTACGACGATCCCACGTCGAGTCTGCGCATGCTGATCAGGCCTGCGGCGATGATCAAGAGACCGACCGATACCGTCGCGCCCAGCCCCAGTCGGGGGAGGTACCACCGGGAGGTGACACTGAGCGCGACGACGGGAACCACCAGCGGCGCCAACGCAAGCGCCGTCCGCAGGGGGCTGTATCCCATGACCAACTGGATGTACTGCATGACGACGAAGAAGAAGCCGAAGTTGGCGAAGAACAGAAACGTCACGCCGACCGAGCCGGTCGCGAAGTCGGGCCGGGCGAACAAGCGGACGTCCAGCAGCGGGAACCGCCGGCGCAACTCAACCGCCGTGAAGGCCACCGCCAGCGCGAGGCCTGCCGCGATGGACCCCCAGACGAGGACGTCGGTCCATCCCCGTCCTGGCGCCTCGATGACGCCGAATACGAAGGCCGCCATTGCCGATGCGATGAGCGCCGCGCCCGCCCAGTCCAGTGGTGCGGCACCGTGATCACGCGATGAGGACACCGTGCAAGTGAGCACGAACAGCACTGCCCCTGCTGCGACGAGCGCCCAGAAGATCGACTGCCACGACCAGAAGTGCAACAAGATTCCGGTGACCAGGAAGCCCACGACCGCACCGGAACCTGCGACGCCTGCCCAGATCCCCACTGCCTTGGTGCGTTCGGCCCGTGGGTAGGCCGCGGTCAAGAGCGACAGTGTCGCAGGCATGACGAACGCCGCCCCCGCCCCCGCGACCGCCCTGGCGATGATCAGTTGCACCGGACCGTCCAGGACGATCGGGACCACCGAGGCAAGCGTGAAGATGGCCAGACCGATGAGGAGGGCGCCACGCCTGCCGTATCGGTCGCCGATCGCTCCGGCGGGCAGCAGCATGCAGGCGAGCACCAAGGTGTAGCCGTCGACGATCCACGTCAGCTGAGATTGGGTGGCCGAGGTCTCTCTTGCGAGGTCCGGCAGCGCGGCGTTCAGGGCCACCATTGACGAGATGACCAGCGACACGCCGAGACAGGCCACCACTAGCAACCAGACGCGCGCACGCTTGGACAGGAGGGCGAGGCTGGGGTCGATATCCTGGTCGGACGTGACGAGGGTGTCGACCATGGTCGCCGCTCCTTCGGTGGGCTAGTTTTGAGACTAACAGTATCGGTGCGGGACCAACAGTCTCGTTCTGACCGTCGGTTCAGAGATGAGGTAGACATGACCGGCGGGCGAAGCGACCCACGGCCGGCTCGGTCGCGGGCCAGGTTGCTCGAGGCGGCGACGGCGCTGCTGCGTTCGGGCGGCCCAGGCGCGGTGACCATCGACGCCGTTACCCGCAGCGCCAATGTCGCCAGGGCTACCTTGTACCGGCACTTCTCAAGTGCCAACGACCTTTTGGCCGCTTCGTTCATGAGTCTCATACCGCCGCCGCCGATGCCGCCTGAGGACGGTTCGCTCCGGGAGCGGCTCACCGCGATCGTGGTGGCATGGGCCGAATCGATCGCCGATGCCCCGACCACGCTGACCGCGATGGCATGGCTGTCGCTCGGGCCGGACATCGGACCAATGCCGGACGCCCACCACGGCGAGGCCGGCAGTGTCGAGATGCGCTCGCTGCGGGAACGCATCGCTCAGCAGTACTCCGCGCCCTTCGACGTGATCTTCGAAGGCCCGGAGGCCGCAGCGGAACTCGAACCCGTTGACCGCCAACTGGCTTTCGCGCTCCTCATCGGGCCGCTGGCGTTCGGCAGGCTCAGCACGCTGGCCGACTTCGACTACCACGCGGCGGCGGTGGCCGCCGTCGACGGCTTCCTGACGTGCTTCGCGAAGGACCTCGGCCCCGACCGCGTTACCGCAAGGAGTAGCGAACCGGAAGGTGCTTGAGTCCGCCGACGAACGTGGTCGCGGAAAGCTCTGGCTGACCTGCTAATTCGATCGACTCCAGACGCGGGATCAGCTCGGTGAAGAGGCTGCTCATCTCCATCCGGGCCAGCGCTGCACCCAGACAGAAGTGCACGCCGTAGCCGAACGAAACGTGCTTGTTCGGATCGCGGCTCACGTCGAAGCGGAACGGGTCGGTGAAGACCTCCTCATCGCGGTTGCCAGAGACGTATGCCAGATACACCGACTCGCCCTCGGCGATGTCGACACCGCGCACCGTGGTGTTCGCGGTCGCAGTGCGCATGAATTCCTTGACGGGAGTCGACCAGCGGATCATCTCCTCGACTGCAGTGCCCATGAGGCTGGGGTCGTTTCGCAACCGCTCGAATTCGCCGGGGTTGTCGATCAGGGCGCGCATGCCGCCGGAGATGGCGTCCTTGGTGGTGTCGTGTCCGGCACTGGCGACGATCACGTAGTAGGACGCGGTGTCCACGTCCGACAGCGGTTCACCGTCGAGCCTGCCGTTCGCGATGGCAGAAGCCAGGTCGTCGGTCGGGTTCTCGCGGCGCGATGCCGTCAGCGCGGAGAAGTAGGTGAAGAAGTCGAGGAGTACGGCGAATTGCTCCTCGAGGGTCGCGCCGCGCTTGTACTCGTCGTCGTCGCCGCCGAACATCTCCTGCGTCAGCATGTGCATGCGGCCGAAGTCGGATTCGGGAAGGCCCAGCAGCGACATGATCACGTAGAGGGGGAAGTCGACGGCGACGTCGGTGACGAAGTCGCACCGTGGCCCGATCTCGGCCATCTTGTCGACGTAGCGCTTCGCCAATTCGTCGACGCGAACCTTCAGGTCGCGCATGGCCTTGGGTCGGAACCAGTCGGCGCCGATCGCCCGCACCTTGCGGTGGTGCGGATCGTCCATGTGAATGAGCGTGCGCAGACCGATGCCCGCTTCGAGCTGCTGGTGGGACATGTCGTCGACTGCGGCGGTGGCGAGCAGCGGGCGCGGCTCGTTGATGAAGAGGTTGTTGTCGCGCTCGATGGCCATGATGTCGGCGTGCTTGGTGATGGCCCAGAACGGTCGGTACGGCGGATTGTCCACCCACGCAACGGGATTGTTCGCCCGCAGATGGGTAAGCGCCGCGTGCAACCGATCGTCGTCGGCGTAAGCCGATGGGTCGGCAAGGACCTTGGCGGCATCGTCCACCGTGGGCGTGCTCATGACGTCTCCTCATCGCGCGGATCTCGGAATTGACGGGTGTCAAGTCGAAGTCTAATTGGCACGGCACGGCGTCACCCCCCGATTGCGTCGATTTGCGATCAGTAGGCTCGGGCCGATGCAGCACGCAATCGCCAGGCCGATCGGCCAGAGCGTGATCAGGCTGGTCGCCGTGGTCCTGCTGCTGGCGGTCGGCTGCGGCACGGGTGACGGTGCCGTACCCGCTCCGACGACTCCGAGTGACCCGGCCGTCGTGCAGACCGCATCGGGAAGCGTGCGCGGCGTCGTTGCGCCCGATCACCGACTGTTCGCCGGAATCCCCTACGCCGCGCCGCCCGTCGGCACGCTGCGCTGGCAGCCACCCGCACCCGCGCCGCCATGGCCGGGCGTGCGCGACGCCACCCGACCAGGCCCCCGCTGCATGCAGGACAGCACCGATCTGGAACTCGGGAGGCAGACCGACGAAGACTGCCTCTCGCTCAACGTCTGGACACCCCCGGTCGCGCAGGACGAACGGCGCCCGGTGATGGTGTGGATTCACGGCGGCTCGTTCGTCAACGGCAGCGGCGGCATCTACAACGCCCGCTGGTTGGCGACGCGCGGCGACATCGTCGTCGTCACCATCAACTACCGGCTTGGCGCCTTGGGCTTCCTCGCCCATCCCGCGCTCGGCCCGTCGGGTGACGTCGGCAACTACGGACTGGCCGACCAGCAGGCAGCGCTGCGCTGGGTGCGGGACAACATCGCGAAGTTCGGCGGGGACCCGGACAAGGTGACCATCGCCGGTGAATCGGCGGGTGCCATGTCGGTGTGCGATCACCTCGTCGCACCGGGATCGGCCGGGCTGTTTCGCGCGGCGATACTGCAGAGCGGACCGTGCCAGGCGCAGCTCGCGCTGCCCGAGGCGCAGCGCGCCAGCTTGGACTATGCGCGTGAGGCCGGTTGCGGCGACCCGGTATCGGCCGCGGCTTGTCTGCGGGCGTTGCCGGCCGACAAACTCCGAGAACCGGTGTGGTACTACGGAATCGGTGACGACAAGCTGAGTGGTCCAGTCACCGCGACGGACACGCTGCCGGTGGATCCGATGACGGCGATCGCCAGCGGCGACGCGGCGAAGGTACCCATTGCGATCGGGACCAACCGCGACGAGTTCACGTTGTTCGTGGCACTGCAGTACCTGCGCGGCAAGAAGATCACGGCCGCGCAGTACCCGCACCAGTTGTCCGGCACGTTCGGCGTCGACGCCGGCGCGGTGGCAGCGCGCTATCCACTCGACCACTACGGCGGCAGCGCATCGTTGGCGTACTCGGCGGCGGTGACCGACAGTACGTTCGCGTGCGTGGCCGATCGGATCGGCGAATCACTCGCCCTGCACAGTCCCGTCTACGCCTACGAGTTCAACGACCCAAACCCGCCCACGCCGGACCCCTTGCGCAGTTTGCCATTTCCCGTCGGCGCCAGCCATTCGCTGGAACTGCGCTACCTCTTCGACATCGGCGGTGCGCCTCCGCTGGATCCGGCGCAGCAGGTGCTTTCGGATCAGATGATCGACTATTGGGCCGAGTTCGTCGCCACCAGTGCACCTGACGTTGCCAACCAACCCGACTGGCCGCAACTCGGCGCCACCGACAACCGGATGTCACTGCAACCCGGCCATCTCAACGTGATCACCGACTTCGCTCAGGCGCATCAATGCGCGTTCTGGGCGAGCCTGAAGGGATGAGAAGTGCCGACTCCTGATCCGCAGGCCTTCGCCGCTGAGTGGGTACGGGCGTGGAACGACCACGACGTCGAAGCGGTGCTCGCGCATTTCCACGACGACGTGCTGTTCAGTTCACCGGTTGCAGCGCGATTGTTGCCAGAGACCGGGGGAGTGGTGCGGGGCAAGGCCGCGCTGCGCAACTACTGGGTGACCGCACTGGGCCTGCTGCCCGATCTGCACTTCGACGTGATCGACGTGTATCGGGGCGAGTCGCTCCTGGTGATCAACTACTGCAATCACCGCGGCGAGTCGGTGAACGAGGTGCTGATCTTCGACGGCGACCTGGTCCGCGAGGGGCACGGCACTTACGTGAACTGAGCGCCGAATCGGGCGGGCGTCACCCCTGGTTCGGCAGAAGTGCCCTTCAAGAATTGATCCGCAGAAAAGTGTGGGAATTGGTGTGGGTGGTTGCTCCTAGCTGATGAACGCGGCCCACCCAGGGGCTGCGACAGCCTCAAGGAGTCACCATGAACAGCTCGACCACACGCAAGCTGACCCGCTTCCAGTACGCCGCGACACTCCTAGGCGCGATGGCCGTCGTCGCCCTCGCCCCGGCGACCGCCCATGCCCAGC
This sequence comes from Mycobacterium sp., assembly GCA_025963195.1. Classification (GTDB taxonomy): domain Bacteria; phylum Actinomycetota; class Actinomycetes; order Mycobacteriales; family Mycobacteriaceae; genus Mycobacterium. The sequence continues at coordinate 5,990 of JAOPVF010000322.1, forward strand.
CCGTCGGGTCCAATGGTGCTGACGGCGGATGCCACTACACCGACAAGGATGGCTACGACATCCCGATCGATGACGGCCAGGGTGTCATCGTCGACGGGAAGACCGTCACCTGCAGCGGTGGAACGATCACCGTCAGCGCCGCACCGAGCCGCAACGTCGGCCCCAAGAAGCCGGTCGTGAACCAAACGCTCCAGAAGCTCCCCGTGCTGAGTCGGAGCGCCACGACAACCCCCTGAAGCTCGATTGCCGTCAGTCGGCCCGTCACCGAGAGAGGGTGGCGGGCCGACTGTTCGTCATGTCAGGCCCGCGTCACCCAGGTGGTGATCTCGGTGCCTTCGCGGTCGGCACGGTCGCCTCCATCAGCATTCCCATGGCCATCTCCGCCGCGTTGCACGAGGCGATGGCGTGCACGGTTTGCAGATGGTTGTGCACGAAGAACCAGTTGGGCACGTCCACCTCGGCGATGCCCGGCTCCATGCGCCGGACGTGCGGAAGGACCGAGGCGAAGTAGGGCACCCGTGCCATCGCCGCGACGGAGAACAGCCGGCTCCCGAAAGGGCGGTCGGACAATTGCCTCCAGGCGCGATACGTGGAGCTCTGCGTCGTCAATGACGCCAACCTTACTCTGGAGTAAGATCGCCGCGACGGCCAAGGTCGGCGCCGATGAACCGTTGATATCGCGCCCAGGGTCGCGATCCGGCGTCGACTACAGCCCTAGGCGCAATGTCGACGGCACTGACCACGGCCGATCCCCGTTGAGCCGGGATTTGGAACAGGCCCAGTTCTGAGGCATACTGTTCGGGTTGCCTTGCGCCGGACGGTGCCCTTTTCGGGACTGATTGGCCACGGCATACGACCAGCGCCCTAACGGGCGCATCCGGTCCCAACCTTCGAGCGCGACGGATTTTCGCCGCGAGCGAGCGTGCGCAAGGGCGACACACCCGAGCGCGGGGGTCGGAGCACATACGACAGGTAAACAGCGGCGGCATAGCCAGCGCGCAGCCAGAGGGGCCATCCCGAAGGCGCGCGCATGAAGACCAGGCCCGAGCACGGGCCCGTAAAGAGTGAGGTAGGACAAGCGTGGCGGGACAAAAGATCCGCATCAGGCTCAAGGCCTACGACCACGAGGCGATTGACGCCTCGGCGCGAAAGATCGTCGAGACGGTCACCCGAACGGGCGCCAGCGTGGTCGGCCCGGTGCCGCTGCCGACCGAGAAGAACATCTATTGCGTCATCCGGTCCCCGCACAA
>JAOPVF010000439.1 GCA_025963195.1 Mycobacterium sp.
CGGTTCGGGGGAGTAGTCGACGAGGAACTCGTGCCAACTCGGATCAACCGACGAGGGATCCTCGCGGAACTTGCGGTACATCTCCTCGACCAGCCACTCGTTCTGTCCGAATGGTGAAGGTGAACTGCTCACGGCAGCTACTCGCCTCGATTCCTTCTGCCCCGGCGAGCGTGGTGTTCGCTCGCTGACTTCTCATTTGCGGTTATCCCGCGCGCTTGCCGAATAAAGGCTATCCCTCGCGACCGAAGCAGACCACGGCAACGGGCTTGTGATCCTTGTGGTCGTCGCATGGTCTGCAGATCGGGCTGACGCAGTGGCTACTGCTGCGGCTCCTGCGCCACGGGAAGCACGTGCAACGTCGACGGAAAGCGCGGCGGCGGGTTGCCGAACGCCTGCCTGGCGTTGGCGATGATCTTGCGGCCCATCAACCGGTTGCCGACACCGCCGACGACGGCGCCGATCCCCACGGGTAACAGCTTGCCGAACGCGATTGCGCCACGTTTGAGGGTGTAGCGCTTGACGAAGTACTTCAGCAGCCGCGAGTTGAGCTGGGACACGGCGGGCAACGGCAGCGATGCCGCGCCGTCGGAGATCCACGCTCCGCTGGTTCGGCCCGCTCCGAGTAGGTCGGCCACGGCGTGCTTGCCGTCATCGCCGACGAGGACGGCAAGCACCAGCGTGCGGCGGCGCTCCTTGTGGTCGGCCGGGATGCCGTAGACCTCGGCGGTGGCCAGCACGAACACGGCCGTCGCCTCCAGGAAAACCACCGTCTCACCGGCCACCGCGGACAGCGCGACGAGCGTGCCGACGCCGGGGAAGGCAGCCGCGGAGCCGACGGCCGCGCCGCTGGCCATCACCGCGGCGAGGTAGTACTTCTCGAGTTTGCCGACGATCTCGGCAGGAGTCGCGTCGGGGTCGTGCTCACGGAGTTTCTCGACGTAGGCCTTGACGGCGGGGGCCTGCACACGTGCCCCGCGTTCGATGATTTGCGACAGTGCCCTGGCAACCGCACTCGGGTGGTCGTCTGAATCCTTGCCGACTGCTGGAACTCGGCTCTTGGCGCTGGAACGAGCGCTCATTCGTTGGCCTTCCTGTGGCGTACCTGCTGATCGCCAGGTTACTGCTTGGACAACGAACGCCGGTGGCCGCGGGGTGCCCAGTGGTGACGGCGGTCACGTTCGGTAGCCACCGGGCCTCTCGGGAAGAAAATATTGATACGCGGTGCTAATCACTTTCATGGCATCATCGCCCAACGTGGACCTCAGGAGCGCCGAAACCGTGGCAGTAGATGCGCACCCCTCGCCAAGCAGGACCCGGATGATCGTGGTTCTCGGGCTGTTGGTCGCGTTGGGCCCGCTGACGATCGACATGTACCTGCCCGCGTTGCCGCGCATCGCCGACGAGCTGTCGGTGTCCTCGTCGGTGGCTCAGCTGACGCTGACCGGCACGCTCGCCGGGCTGGCGTTGGGGCAGCTGATCGTCGGTCCGCTGTCGGACTCCTTGGGCCGCCGCCGCCCGCTGATGGCCGGAATCGTGCTGCACATGCTCGCCTCACTGGTGTGCCTCATCGCGCCGAACATCGTCGTGCTCGGCGCGGCGAGGAGCCTGCAGGGCGTTGGTGCGGCCGCCGCGATGGTGGTGGCCATCGCGATCGTCGGTGACCTGTTCACCGATACCGCGGCCGCGACCGTGATGTCCCGGCTGATGCTCGTCCTCGGCGTGGCTCCGGTGGTGGCGCCGTCGCTGGGCGCCGCGGTGCTGCTGAAGGCGTCGTGGCATTGGGTGTTCGCCGTGCTGGTGGTGCTGGCAGGCCTGTTGCTGCTGTTGGCCGTGCTTGCGCTGCCCGAGACGCTGCCCAAGTCGCACCGCAGGCCGCTGAAGGTGAAGGGGATCCTGGCCACCTACGGCAGCTTGTTCCGCGACAAGCGGTTCGTCGTCCTCGTGGTGGTCGCCGCGCTCGGCATGTCGGGCCTGTTCGCCTACATCGCAGGCGCGTCGTTCGTGCTGCAGGGCCGCTACGGCCTGGATCAGCAGGAGTTCGCGCTGGTCTTCGGGGCGGGCGCGGTGGCGCTGATCGGCACGACGCAGCTCAACGTGGTCCTGCTGCGGCGGTTCACCCCCGCCACCATCGTGGTGTGGGCACTGACGGCGTCCGCGCTGCTCGGGGCCACGTTCGTCGGACTGGCCGCGGCGGGCGTCGGCGGGCTGCCCGCGTTCGTGGTGCCGGTGTGGGCGATCCTGGCGGCAATGGGCCTGGTCATTCCCAATGCGCCTGCCCTGGCCCTTTCACGGCACCAGGAAGCCGCGGGTACGGCGGCGGCGGTGCTGGGTGCCGGGCAGTTCGGTCTCGGGGCCGCGGTGGCACCGCTGGTCGGGGTGCTCGGCAACGACGAGTTGGCGCTCGCCGTGGTGATGACGGCTGGCGTCGTGGTCGCGCTGTTGGCGCTGCTCGTGGTCGGTGTGCGGGATCGAGGCGACGACGATGCCGTCGCGGTCGGACTGGTCGCGGACGCCGCCTGACCGCCCGCCCGGCCGGATCGGGCGAGCGAAGCGACGAGGGATGAGGCGGGCGCTGAACTTGTCGGGATTGGGGACGATCCGTAGCGTCGGCTAGACACCTTCGTTATGCATGGCCGAGTGGATATTGCAGACAGTGCCTCCCCAACTGGTTCCTCAGCACGCGTCCCGCAGCGCCACGGCGCGGGTCGCGGCGGGCCAGCGGGCGTTCGACGGACCGGCCCACCCGAACGCCGACGGACCCGATCCGTGGCGCGCGTTGTGGGCGCTTCTCGTCGGCTTCTTCATGATCCTGGTCGACGCGACGATCGTCTCGGTCGCCAATCCGTCGATCATGGATCACCTCCACGCCGACTTCGACGCGGTGATCTGGGTGACCAGCGCCTATCTGCTGGCCTACGCGGTACCGCTGCTGTTGGCGGGCAGGCTCGGTGACCGCTTCGGGCCGAAGAACCTCTACCTCGTCGGGCTGGCGGTGTTCACCGCCGCCTCGCTGTGGTGCGGACTGTCCGGCAGCATCGAGATGCTCATCGCGGCGCGCGTCGTGCAGGGGCTCGGTGCGGCGCTGCTGACCCCGCAGACGCTGTCCACGATCACCCGGATCTTCCCGCCCGAGCGTCGCGGCGTGGCGCTGAGCGTGTGGGGCGCCACCGCAGGCGTGGCGACCCTCGTCGGACCGCTGGCAGGCGGCGTCCTCGTCGACGGGCTCGGCTGGCAGTGGATCTTCATCGTGAACGTGCCGATCGGCATCATCGGCATCGGGCTGGCCCACTACCTGGTCCCCGCACTGCCCACCGAGAAGCGCAGCTTCGACGTCATCGGGGTGGTGCTGTCCGGCATCGGGATGTTCCTCGTCGTGTTCGCGCTTCAGGAGGGCCAGTCCCACGACTGGGCGCTGTGGATCTGGGCCATGATCGTCGCAGGCGCGGCGTGCATCGCGGGCTTCGTCTACTGGCAGGCGGTGAACCCCCGTGAACCCCTCATACCGCTGAACATCTTCCGCGACAACGACTTCAGCCTCTCCAACGTCGGCATCGCGGTGATCGGCTTCGCGGTGACGGCCATGGTCGTGCCCGTCATGTTCTATGCGCAGGCGGTGTGTGGGTTGTCCCCGACCAGGGCCGCGCTGTTGATGGCGCCCATGGCGATCGCGACGGGTGTGCTGGCACCGTTCGTCGGCAAGCTCGTCGACCGCGAGCACCCGACGCCGATCGTCGGGGGCGGCTTCTCGCTGCTGGCGATCGCGCTGACCTGGCTGTCGATCGAGATGACGCCGACGACGCCGATCTGGCGCCTGGTGCTGCCGTTCATTGCGATGGGCATCGGGATGGCGTTCATTTGGTCGCCACTGGCGGCGACCGCTACCCGCCACGTTCCCGACGCGCTCGCAGGCGCGGGCTCTGGCGTCTACAACGCCACGCGGCAAGTCGGCGGCGTGCTGGGCAGCGCGAGCATGGCCGCCTTCATGACGTCGCGGATCAGCGCCGAAATGCCCGGCAGCGGTGAGCAACCGGCTGCCGAGGGTTCGGTCACCAAGCTGCCGCCGTACCTGCACGAACCGTTCGCGGCCGCCTTGTCGCAGGCGCTGCTGCTGCCCGCCTTCGTCGCGTTGTTCGGCGTCATCGCCGCGTTGTTCCTGCGCGGATTCGGCGACCGCCCGGCCCGTGCGCACCACGACGTCGCCGACGGCCCCGTCGATCTCGAGTCGTTCACCGCGTCGCTTCGGGCTCCGTTCCGGGCTCCGGTTCGTTCCAGGGTCGATACGCTCCCGCCCGACTACTTCCCCGATGACGACGACTACGTCGAGTACACGATCGACTGGGACGAACCGGATCCGCCGCCGCGTCGCCCCGTTCCTGAACCCGCAGAAGCGGTGGCCGCCCCCATCCCCGTGTCGCCCGCAGCCGACGCGATCCCCGCCGACGACAGCGATACCGAAGTTCTGCGCGCGCACGTCGAGCATCCGCTGCATGCGCCCGCCGACACCTGGCACGGCGGCCCCGTCGAGACCTGGCACAGCCTGTTGGACGACGAACCTGCACCGGCACCGCGGCCAGCCCCCGAGCCGATCGGATTCGCCCACAACGGTTTTCACGTCGACCACGAGCAGCACTTCCAGGTGCCACCGCCGGTGCCCGATCGTGCAGGCAGGCACAGCCGCGGTAGCGACGACGACGCGGGCACCTACGGCAGGCACTCGATGCGGTTCCGCGACTGAATCAGCTGAACAGCACCGCGGGGTTGAGGTAGCCGCCAGGGTCGAACGCTGCCTTCACGGCGCGCATCGCGGCGATGTCGGCGTCCGTGCGAGCCATCGACAGGTAGTCGCGTTTGCGGCTGCCGACGCCGTGCTCGGAGCTGACATTGCCGCCAGAGTGCGCTATCAGCGCCATCATCGCCGAGTACAGCGCCTTCTCGCGGTCGCCGTCGAGCGTGCAGCGCACCAGGTTCAGGTGCAGGTTGCCCTCGCCGACGTGACCGAACAACACGGGGATCGCGTCGGGTGCGTGCTCGGCGACGAGTTCGGTAGCCGCCGCCGCGAAGCCCTCGATCTTCGACAGCGGAAGCGATACGTCGAACTTCAGCGGCGGGCCGTAGCGGCCAAGCACCTCCGCCACCGCCTCGCGGACCTGCCAGAGACGCTGCTGAGCGTTGACGTCGACGCCAACCGCGGGCTCGCCCGCCATGTCGGCGTTCTCGAGCGCGTCGGCAAGCCGCTCGGTCTGGTCTGTGTCGCCTGCCAATTCGATGAGCAGTTGCCAGGTGCCGTCGACCGGCGCTCCGATGCCGAGGTGCTCGGCGGTCAGCGCGCTGGCCCGTGAGTCGATCAGCTCGAGGGCGGCGATCCCGTCGGCGTCACGGAACTCGCGGCCGACCTCAACCAGCGCGCCAAGGTCGGCGAACCCCGCGACGGCGGTGACGCGATGGGCTGGGGTGGGGTGCAGTCGCAGATCGAGTCCGGTGATGACGCCGAGCGTGCCCTCGGCACCGACGAACAGCGACGCCAGGTCGTAGCCGGTGTTGTCGCTGCGAACCTCGCTGTGCCTGCGGACCAGCGAACCGTCCGGCAGTGCGACGTCCAGCCCCAGCACCTGTTCGCCCATGTTGCCGTAGCGCACGGTCCGCAGTCCGCCTGCGTTGGTCGATGCCATGCCGCCGACGGTCGCCGAGTCCCTGGCGGCCAGGTCGACGCCGAACACCAGGCCCGCGGCAGCCGCCGCGCGTTGTACCGCGGCCAGGGTGGCTCCTGCGCCGACGTGCACGCGCCGCTCGACGGTGTCGACCTCGTCGATCTCGGCGAGCCGTTCGGTGGACAGCAGCACGTCGTCGTGCTCGGGCACCGTGCCTGCCACCAGTGACGTCCGGCCGCCCTGCACCGTCACGTAGA
>JAOPVF010000444.1 GCA_025963195.1 Mycobacterium sp.
TCGACCGGTGGACCTCAACACCATCGAGGCGGTGGTCGCCCCGCGCCGCCGTGACGAGGTGTGGCCGCTGGGCCCCGGCGATGCGGTGCTGGCAGGCGGCACGTGGCTGTTCTCCGAACCACAGCCGCATCTGCGTCGCCTCGTCGACATCACGGGCCTGGACTGGCCACCGATCACCGTGGGCGACAACGAGATCGAGCTGAGTGCGACCTGCACCCTGACCGAGCTGTCGGGGTTGTCGACCGGGCTGGCGGCCAGCAGACCGGACTGGCGGGCGGCCCCACTGTTCCACCAATGCTGCACGGCACTGCTGGCGTCGTTCAAGATCTGGAGCACCGCCACCGTCGGCGGCAACATCTGCCTGTCGTTTCCGGCGGGAGCGGTGATCTCCCTGGTCTCTGCCCTCGACGGAGAACTAGTGGTGTGGCGGGCCGACGGCGGCGACTACCGGTTGCCGATTACGGATTTCGTCACCGGAAGTTCGGCGAACGTGCTTGCCGCTGGCGACGTGCTGCGCTCGGTGCACCTGCCTGCCAGGGCACTGCGGGCGCGCACGGCGTTCCGCAAGCTCGCGCCGTCACCGCTCGGCCGGTCGGGTGTCGTGGTGATCGGCCGCCGCGACGTCGCGGCCGAGGGAGGTCGTTTCGTGCTGTCGGTGACGGCGGCCACCGTGCGCCCGTTCGTCTTCGAGTTCGCGTCGGTCCCCAGCAGCGACGAACTCCTGGCCGCCCGCGACACCATCCCCGCCGACTGCTGGACCCTCGATCCGCACGGTGACCCCGACTGGCGAAAAGCCATGACCCTGCTGCTCGCCGAGCAGGTGCGGGCGGAACTGTCGTGACGATCATCGTGAACGGCCAAGCGCTTCGGGATGATCCGTGGCCGGGTCAGTGTCTGCGGACGTTCCTGCGTGAACACGGCCACCTCGAGGTGAAGAAGGGCTGCGACGCTGGCGACTGCGGCGCCTGTTCGGTGCTCGTCGACGGCTCCGCCGTGCACTCGTGCGTGTTTCCCGCATTCCGTGCGACCGGCCGCGCGGTCACCACCGTGGCGGGACTCGGGACCCCCGACGACATGCATCCGATGCAGCGGAGGTTCGTCGAGGCGGCGGGCTTCCAGTGCGGTTTCTGCACTGCCGGCATGATCACCACCGCCTCGGCGCTGTCAGAGGTCCAACTCGCCGATCTGCCGCAGCAGTTGAAGGGCAACCTGTGCCGGTGCACGGGTTATCGGGCCATCACCGACGCGCTGGCAGGGCGGCCCAACACCGAGAAGTCCGGCGGGACGGCCGATGCCGGCCGCTCGATCGGTGCGCCTGCCGGTGTTCGGGTGGTCACCGGGACCGAGCAGTACACCATGGACCACCTACCGGAGGGCCTGCTGCACATGGCCGTGCTGCGCAGCCCGCTCCCCCACGCCAGGATCGTGTCGATCGATGCCTCCGCGGCCGAACGGATGCCCGGCGTGCAGCTGATCCTCACCCATCGCGACAGCCCGGCGGTGGCGTTCTCGACCGCCCGCCACGAGAACCGGCTCGACGACCCCGATGACACCTACGTGTTCGACGACACCGTGCGGTTCATCGGGCAACGGGTGGCCGCCGTCGTCGCCGACAGCGCGGCCATCGCGGAGAACGCCTGCCGCGCAATCGCCGTCGAATACCAGGCATTGCCCGCGGTGTTCGACCCCGAGGCGGCGCGGTCACCGGGCGCGCCCGTGGTGCACGGAGACAAGGGCATCGATGTGCGCATCGCCGACGCATCCCGCAACGTCGTGGCCGAGCTGCACGGCGGGGTCGGCGACGTCGACGGCGGGGTGGCGGCTGCCAGGGCCGACGGCGGCGCGGTGGTCACTGGGCGCTGGACCACGCAGCGCGTTCAGCACGCGCACCTGGAAACCCACGGCTGCACCGGATGGCGGGATGAGCACGACCGCTTGGTGATTCGTACCAGCTCGCAGGTGCCGTTCCTGGTCCGCGACGAGCTGTGCCACATATTCGGCCTCGACCGCTCCGAGGTCCACGTATTCACCCGGCGGGTGGGCGGGGGTTTCGGCGGCAAGCAGGAGATGTTGACCGAGGACGTCGTCGCGCTGGCGGTGCTGCGGCTCGGCAGGCCGGTGCGCTACGAGTTCAGCCGGATCGACGAGTTCATCGCGGCACCGTGCCGTCATCCCTTCCGGGTCGACACCACGGTGGCCGCGGGCCCGGACGGAGTGCTGACCGCGCTGGCGGTGGACGTGCTGGTCGACGCGGGCGCGTACGGGAATCACAGTCCTGGCGTGATGTTTCACGGGTGCAGCGAGTCGATCGCGGTGTACCGGTGTGCGAACAAGCGCGTCGACGCCCAGGCCGTGTACACCAACAACCTTCCGTCCGGCGCGTTCCGCGGCTACGGGCTGGGGCAGATCATCTTCGCGGTGGAGTCCGCGCTGGACGAACTGGCCGAGCGGCTCGGCATCGACCCGTTCGACCTGCGGCGCCGCAACGTCGTCGTGCCGGGCGATGCGTTCACCGGTTCCCACGTCGCCGACGACGACCTGTCGTTCGGCAGCTACGGGCTCGACCAGTGTCTGGACCTGGCGCAGGAAGCGCTTTCGACGGGCAACGGCGTAGCGGCACCCGACGGCCCGCCGTGGCGGGTCGGTGAGGGCATGGCGATCGCGATGATCGCGACCATTCCGCCGCGCGGTCACTTCGCCGAAGCGTCCATTTCGGCCGATGCCGACGGTCAGTACACCCTGTCGGTCGGCACGGCCGAGTTCGGAAACGGCACCTCGACAGTGCACGCCCAACTGGTCGCCACCGCGTTGAACACTACGGTCGACAGGGTACGGATTCACCAATCCGACACCGATGCAACGGGTTACGACACGGGTGCATTCGGCTCGGCAGGCATCGTGGTGGCGGGCCTCGCGGTACAGGCGGCGTGTGGCGACTTGCTGGCTCAGATCGCCGCGGGCGGTACCGCACCGCTGGTCGGCCGGGGCCACCACGACGGCACCCCGCGGTCGGTGGCATTCAACGTGCACGCGTTCCGGGTCGCGGTCAATGTCGAGACCGGCGAGGTGACGATCCTGCAGTCGGTGCAGGCCGCCGACGCCGGCGTGGTGATGAACCCCGAGCAATGCCGGGGACAGGTCGAGGGTGGCGTCGCGCAGGCGATCGGCTCGGCGTTGTACGAGGAGATGCGCGCGAGCCCCGACGGCGAGGTGGTCACGAAAGACCTTCGCAACTACCACATTCCGCAACTTGCCGACGTACCGGTGACGGAGGTCTACTTCGCCGACACCTACGACCGACTCGGGCCGCTCGGCGCGAAGTCGATGAGCGAGTCACCCTACAACCCGGTTGCTCCCGCGCTGGCGAACGCCATCGCCCGCGCGTGCGGTGCACGGCTGCATCAGCTGCCCATGACGCCGGCGCGGGTGTGGCGGGCGTTGCAGTAGACCCTACTTCGTGGGTGCCTTGAGTCCCTCGAGAGCGCAGAAGAGGACCGTCTCGACCTCGTGTGAGGCAGCGTCTGGGTCCGCGGCGTCGGTGATGAACAGGACGGCGTTGTAGAACATGCTGAAGAAGAGCTCGACGGTGGCCTCGACTGGGACCGGGCGTGCATATCCGTTGGCGACGAAGCTCTCCAGCGTCGCGCGCAGGAACGGCAGGGTCTGCTGCTCGTTGAGTTCGCGTACGCGATCCCAGCCCAGGACGCCAACCACCTGACGAAGCAGTGCCCGGGCATTCCTCGGACTCGGTAGGCATGGCGGCGATGACCCTTGGCCGTGACTGCTTCTTGGCTGGTCTTGAACAGCTCGGTGAAGATCGCTTGTTTGTCGCGGAAGTGGTGGTAGACCGCGCCCTTGCTGGCCTGGGCCACCCTGGCGATCTCGTCGACGGACGTCGCGTCGAAACCATTGGTGACGAACAACGACTTAGCAGCACCGAGCACCGCTTCACACGTCAGCGCGGCATATATCGCGCAGAGAGGGTTCACGTGGCCATCACGCAAGACGAACTCATAGCCGGGATCGCCGAGATCATCGAGGAGGTGACGGGCATCGAACCGTCCGAAGTCACGGTCGAGAAATCCTTCGTCGACGACCTGGACATCGACTCGGTGTCGATGGGGGAGATCGCGGTGCAGACCGAGGACAAGTACGGCGTGAAGATCCCAGACGGAGTCGAATGACCCCTGTCGGTGCGGCCACCTAGGGTTCAGGCCGTGTGGAAGTTCTACGGAATCCTCGGCGTCGCTGCGGGACTGACCGCGTACCTGTGCGGCCTGGGCCTACCGTGGAGCATCGCGATCGGCGTCCTCGCGTCGGCGGCTCCGGCGTTCCTGGCCGGCGTTCTCCGCGGCGCCACCACACCCGCTCCCGACGAAGACCCCGCGGCGGCGCTGTCGGCGATGTCGGGCACCGACTTCGAGGATCACGTCGCGAGGATCGCCCGCAAATCCGGTGTTCCGGTCATCATGACGCCGCTGACCGGCGACTGGGGTGTCGACCTGATCGTCGGGCGCAGACCGGATCGGCTTGCCATTCAATGCAAACGGCAATCGCGCCCGGTCGGCGCCGGCGCGGTGCAGGAGGTGGTGGCAGGCGCGCCGATGCAGGACTGCACCCAGACGATGGTCGTGACGAATCACGACTTCACCCCTGCGGCACGCAAACTCGCCGAATTGCACGGCTGTGTACTGGTCGGCGGCGCGGAGCTCACCCGGCTGGGGGCGACGATCCGCCGACTGGTCACGCCCGACGGCGTCAGATAGGCATCTCGGTCAGCACGGCGCGCACCGCGTCGACGGCGGCGTCGATCTCGTCGCGCGACACGGTGAGCGCGGGCCGGAAGCGCACGCTGTCCGGTCC
>JAOPVF010000446.1 GCA_025963195.1 Mycobacterium sp.
GTCTGCGCCACCTCACTGGACCGGCGTTCCCACACGCCGCGGATCGCGGCGAAGTAGCGCGCGCCGAACGGCTTGAGCAGCTCAGCTTGGCCGGGTTCGACGAAGCCGGCGATTATCGATCGCGCGGTGATGTTGGCCAGCGCATCGTCCTCAATAACCGTCGTCCACGCCGATTCCTTGACTGCCGCCTGCGGTCGCGCCGCCGCGGCCTGCGCGCCGAAGCGCTTACCCGCCGCGGTCGGGTCGCGCTGGACCTCGGCGTCGATGAATGGCGTCCCCGGGCCGTCGGCGTCGATCTGGCCGGCGGCGGCCAGCGCCGTCACGATCCGCCAACGCAAATCGGTGTCGATCGACAGCTCGGACAGACCCAGCTCGGCGGGGTTGTGATCGAGGAGATCGGCCAGCAGCACCGCGTGCCGGGTCGACAACACCGACGTGCACAGCGCGTTGACGAACGCCAGCTGATGATCCGAACCCGGCTCCGATTCGCGTGCCAGGTCCAGCAGCGTGTCGGCGAACGCCGGCCAGCCGTCCGCACACGCCCAGCCCTGCTCGGCGTAGGCGCCCAGCGCGGTCTGCGCCTGCAGCAGCAGGCGTTGCGCCACACCGACTTCGGTTTCGGCGTGTATACCGCCCTCGACGAGCGCCACGAAGTCGCGGGCCTTCATCTCGGCGTCACGGGTCATCTCCCATGCGGCTGACCACGCCAGGGTGCGGGGCAGCGAGTCGTCGATGTCGGCGACTCGGGTGAGGACCGTTTGCAGCGACTCGGGGTCGAGACGTAACGAGCAGTACGTCAGGTCGTCGTCGTTGACCAGGATCAGCTTGCCCCGCGTAACGCCCTGCAGGGCAGGCACTTCGGTGGCTGGACCGTCGATGTCGAGTTCCTCGCGGTGCACGCGGACCAGCTTGCCCGAGCCGTCGTCGTCATAGATGCCGACGGCCAGCCGGTGTACGCGCGTCTCACCGGCGCCGGGTGTCGCGCCGCTCTGGTCGATCGCGAAGCGGGTGAACTTGCCGTCGCGGTCGACGTCGAAGTCCGCGCGCAACGTGTTCAGGCCGGTGGTCTTGAGCCATTGCCTACCCCATTGCGACAGGTCCCGGCCCGACGACTTCTCCAGTGCACCAAGCAGATCGCCGAACGTGGCGTTGCCGTAGGCGTGGTCGCGGAAGTAGTCGCGCAGCCCGGCAAGAAACGCTTCGAGGCCTACATAGGCGACCAGTTGCTTGAGCACGCTGGCACCCTTGGCGTAGGTGATGCCGTCGAAGTTCACCTCGACGGCGTGCAGGTCGGGAATGTCGGCCGCGATGGGGTGCGTCGACGGAAGCTGATCCTGCCGGTACGCCCACGACTTCTCGACGTTGGCGAACGTCGTCCACGCCTGCTTGTACTCGGTGGCTTCGGCCTGGCACAGCACCGATGCGAACGTCGCGAACGACTCGTTGAGCCACAGGTCGTCCCACCACTGCATGGTGACGAGGTCGCCGAACCACATGTGCGCCATCTCGTGAAGCACCGTCTCGGAGCGTCGCTCGTAGCTGTACCGCGTGACCTTCGACCTGAAGACGTAGTCCTCCAGGAACGTCACTGCACCGGCGTTCTCCATCGCTCCGGCGTTGAACTCGGGCACGAAGAGCTGGTCGTACTTGCCGAAAGCGTATGGCACACCGAAGTTCTCGTGATAGAAGCGGAAGCCCTGCTTGGTTTCGGTGAACAGCCGCTCGGCGTCCATGAACTCCTTGAGCGACCCGCGGCAGTAGATGCCAAGCGGAATCTTGCCGTGCCCGTCGGCGTACACGTCGTCCCAGCGTGCGTAGGGCCCCGCGATGAGCGCGACCAGGTACGTGCTCATCCGAGGCGTCGTCGCGAAGGTGCGGACCGACTCGTTGCCGGACGGTTCGTCGGACACCACGGCGCCGTTGGAGATCACTTGCCAGTGCGCCGGTGCGGTGACGCTGACGTCGAACGTCGCCTTCAGATCGGGCTGGTCGAAGCACGCGAACATCCGCTTGGCATCGGCGGTTTCGAACTGCGAGTACAGGTACACCTCGTCGTCGACGGGGTCGACGAAGCGGTGTAGCCCCTCGCCGGTGTTGGAGTACAGGCAGTCGGCGTCGACCACGACGACGTTGTGCTCGGTCAGCCCGACGAGCGGGATGCCGGTGGACTCGTCGTACGCCGAGACGTCGATGTCGACACCGTTGAGCGTCGCGCCGTGAATGGCATCGGCGGCGATGTCGATGACGGTGTCCGCGCCTGCGAGCGCACTGAACTCGACGGTCGTAGTGGACCGGAAGGTGCGTTGGCTGGGGGCGCCGTCGCCGTCGGTGAGGTCGAGCACGATGCGGTAGGCATCGACGGTGACGAGTGCCGCGCGCTCGGCGGCTTGGTCGCGGGTTAGGTTGGGAAGTGCCACGTCGACCAACATTAGCCGCCGGTGGGGAACATAGTCCGGGCGTGCGAAGTTGTGCTGAACGGAGCTCTGTCCCGCTGCCTGCCGAGAGGATCTGACGAATGGCCGAGAAGTCCGCCCGAAAAGACGTAGCCGGTTTCTGGTTCGACCCGCTGTGCCCCTGGTGCTGGATAACCTCCCGCTGGATTTTGGAGGTCGAGAAGGTCCGCGACATCGACGTCGACTTCCACGTGATGAGCCTCGCGGTCCTCAACGAAGGCCGCGACCTACCCGAGGAGTACCGCGAAGGGCTCAAGAAGGCCTGGGGTCCGGTTCGCGTCGCAATCGCCGCCGAGCAGGCCAAGGGTCCTGAGATCCTCGCGCCGCTGTACACCGCGATGGGAACCAGGATCCACAACCAGGGATATCGAGACTTCGACCCCGATTTCACCCAAGTGATCAGGGAGTCGCTCGAGGAGGTCGGTCTGCCCGCCGAGCTGGCCGAGGCAGCCACCAGCGACAAGTTCGACGACGCATTGCGCAAGAGCCACCACGAGGGCATGGATGCGGTCGGTGACGACGTGGGCACCCCGACCATCCACGTCAACGGCGTCGCGTTCTTCGGCCCGGTCCTCTCGCGCATCCCGCGGGGCGAGGAAGCAGGCAAGCTGTGGGACGCCTCGGTGATCTTCGCCGGATATCCCCACTTCTTCGAGCTCAAGCGCACCCGGGACGAGGCGCCCGAGTTCGACTGATGTCGGCGGGTCGCCTCTCGATGACCCGCTGAGGGGACCGTCTCGGTGGTTCCGGTTGCGAGCGGGGGCACCGCAGACCACGGTGTACCCATGACAGCGACCGAGCCCACCACCGACGGCACCTACCGCGACCGGATCGTTGCCGTCGAGCCCGGCGGCAACGAGTTCATCGCCGAGGCCGACCGGCACGGCAAGCCCAGTCAGCTGTTCTGGACGTGGACGTCGCCGAACCTCGAGTTCGCGACCATCTTCGTCGGAGTGCTTGCGGTGGCCGTGTACGGCATGAGCTTTTGGCAGGCCGTTGCGGGAATCGTGATCGGCACGGGTCTCGGCGCGCTGGCGCACTACTTCTTGTCCGCGCGCGGGCCGCTGGACGGTGTACCGCAGATGGTGCTGGGGCGGATGGCGTTCGGGTTCAAGGGCAACGCCGTACCCGCAGTGCTGATGGCGGTGACGGCAGGCGTCGGCTGGTTCGCCACCAACAGCGTCAGCGGCGCGTATGCGCTGGCCGCGCTGTTCGGCATCGGCCCGCTCGTCGCCCTGGTGATCATCGTGCTGGTGCAGACGGCGTTCGCGTTCCTCGGGCACAACTTGGTGCAAGCGTTCGAGAAGTACTCGTTCCCGGTGCTGGCCGTGATCTTTGCGATCGCGTCGGTGGTCATCCTGTCCAAGTCGCACGTCGGTGCACCGGCAGTGGCTGGTGGAGTCGGTGGGCTGGGCGGCTTCCTCCTGACCGTCGGTACGGCGTTCGGCTACGCCGCAGGATGGACGCCGTACGCCGCGGACTACACCCGTTATCTGCCGTCGACGGTGTCGAGGGCGCGCACTGGGCTATTCGCGTCGGCGGGGCTGTTCTTGTCGTGCGCGGTGTTGGAGATCGTCGGCGCGGCATCGGTGACGATCGGCCCGGCATTGTCGGCCAATCCCACCGAGGCATTCACCGGTGAGTTGGCGTCACCGTTGGCAAAGGCGACGTTGCTTGCCATCGCGATCGGTGCCATTGCCGCCAACTCGATCAACATCTATTCGGGCGCAATGGCTTTCGTCACGATCGGGATCAAACTGCCTGCTCACATCGCGCGCGCTTTGGTGACGGTGTTCTTCGGGGTGGTGGGCTTCCTGGTGGCGTGGTGGGCACTGCCCGACTATGCGCAAAGCTATGAGGCGTTCCTGCTGATCATCGCGTACTGGATCGGACCATGGCTCGGCGTGGTGTTCGCCGACCAGTATCTGCGGCGCGGTCAGACCATCGCCGGCTTCCTCTACGACCGGTCCTATGCCAATTGGAACGGCTTGCTGTCATTCGTGATCGGCCTGGTGGTCTCCGTCGTGCTATTCGCCAACCAGGTGAAGTTCACCGGCTACATCGCCAAGGCGGTGCCGCAGCTCGGTGACATCACCTTCTTCGTCGGCTTCCTGCTCGCCGCCGGCAGTTATCTGCTGCTGTGTCGATCGAAGATCGCCACCGAGCGCACCCTGGCATGAACCCACAGCAGATGCTCGAGGTCGCCGTCGACGAGGCGCGGAAGGGCTTGGCGGAGGGCGGCATTCCGATCGGAGCCGCGTTGTTCTCCGCCGACGGCACCCTGCTCGGCAGCGGACACAACCGTCGCGTGCAACAAGACGACCCATCGATACACGCCGAGACCGACGCCTTTCGGGCGGCAGGGCGCCAGCGGAACTACCGCTCAACGGTGATGGTGACGACGCTCTCGCCGTGCTGGTACTGCAG
>JAOPVF010000161.1 GCA_025963195.1 Mycobacterium sp.
ATCTGGCGCTCTTCGTCGTCGAGCAACGCGTCGACGCCGATCAGTGCGTCTGGGGTGACGGGCGGCGTCAGGGACTGGGAGGGTGTCACGGTGTCTCCTACCTGGTGGATGGATGGCGGCTCAGCAACAGCCCGGACCATGCGCGGTAACGAGGGCGGGTTGATCACGCCGATGGGCATCAACCGGACCGCGCCAGCTCACCGCCCGGCTGGGCGGCGGGGTCTGTTCGCTGCGAGTGTGCACCAGTGGCACACCGTCGACGAGGACCGCGGCGATCCCCGGAAGGTCGCCGAGCGCAAAGCATTCCAGGCCGTCAATCGCCATCGAGCCGGTGATGGGACCGAGCACCACCAGGTCTGCCGGCATGTCCTCCGCGAGTATCCCGGTGTGCAGGCCATGGGCCTTGGCGGTCTGTCCGGTTGCCGCGGCGACGGCGACCAGGGGGTCGACACCGCACACCGACGACAGGTAGCAGACGTTGCGGAGCATCCCGCGCGGGATGACACCGGTTCCGCCAGGGGTGTCGGTGCCGAGGGTGAGTCGGCCCAGCTGATCACGAACGGTGAGTTCGTCGACGACGAGTTTGGTGGCCCGGTAGTTGTTCGAGCTGCACACCTCGAGCTTCGCCGATGGCAGGTCGGCCACGATCGCGACGATGTCCTCGTCGGGAGCCGGTATGGGGCCACCGGAAATGTGACCGACTATATCGGGCTTGACGGCGGTCACGACATCCGCTCCGGCCACCCGGCTGCTGCCCGATCGGGACACCCCGCCGGAATGCATCTTCACGGTCATCCCACGTTCGTGCGCCCAATCGACGTAATGCTGAGCCTCGCCGTCGCCCAACCGGTTCCAGTCGTAGAAGATGAACTTCACCTGATCGATGCCCTCGCGATGCGCGCGGTCGAAGTGCTCCTCGGTCATGCCGGGCACCAGAAGTATCGTGCCTGCGTTGACCTTGACCCCAGAAGGCCGCATCCGCCCCGTCGTGTGCTTGGACGTGATCGCGATGCTCAGGACGAGTTCGGGGGTCAGTGCGTCGAAGGCCAGGCCGGGGATGTGCAGTTCACCGGCGGACACCATCGACGTGGTGCCGCCGTGCAGATAGTTGTGAATCCAGCCGATGGAGTTCTGTGCGGGCGTCCATTCGCCGAAGGTGGGGTGCACGTGGCCGTCGACCATGCCGGGAATCACGGTCAGTCCGCCCGCCGAGAGGACGAGATCCGGTGCGGGGTGGCTGATTCCGATGGCGGAGATGACACCGTCCTCGATGAGGATCGTGGTGTCTCGCAGCGGCGCGATGGTGCTGTCGCCGTGCACGAGCAGGCCGATGTCCTCAACCAACAGCGTGGTCATTGGCGACTCCTTAGGAACATTTTTGGATACACTATCCGATATCTTTCGTAGACGACAGGGCGCAAGCGAATGAGCCATGTCGCGCCCAACACGACGCCGAGGACGATGAGTGCGCCGGCCGCGTTCATCGCGAGCCGAATTCCGCCCTCGTACCACGGGAACAGTCCTGGGTATTCACTGATCACCAACAGCACGGGTGGACCAGTGACCGCCCACCACGTGTAGTTCACCGGCCGCAAGGCCATCGCCAGCAGGAACAAGATCATCGTGATCGCGACGACCACTGGGGCCGACGGCTGCGCGCCGAGTATCACTGCCGCGATGACAGCACCCACCGTATTGCCCGAAAGCCGTTGTGCCATCCGCACACCGGTCTGCGCCAGCCGAGGCTGGATGGTCAGCAACACGCTGGTGATCAACCAGTGCCCACCCACCAGGTCGTTGGGCAGCAGGCCCGCAATCATGACGGCGCAGCCCACCGCGATACCGACTCGGACGGCGTGACCGTGCGCGACACCTGAGGCGGCGGCCGGCTCACAGCCCACGCGACGGCCGCGTTGGAACACCTGCGGGCACGACCACCACGCCAGCCAAGCCGCCAACGCCGCCAGCGTGCCCACCGCATACGGCCATACCGCCCACGGCGCCTGAGCCGCCGTGGCGCTGGTGTCGATCGAGACGAGGACGACCGCCAACCCTGCTGTGGGACCGACTCTTTCGACCAAAGCCCCGAACACGGCGGCTGCGACGATTACCATTCCGTGTGCCACCGGGCTTCCGGCGGTCAACATGACCACCACTGCCGCCGCGATCACCGTAAGCCCGCGGACGCCGACCGTTCCAAGCGCGCCGCGCAACTGCTCGGGAAGCGAGGGCACCGCGGTCAGCACGAATCCCAACGCCACCGACGAACCCAACTCGGCGTGGCCCAGTGCACCGGACACCACCAGGATCGTGCACAGCGCGATCGCCAGCCAGGCAGCCATCCTCCACTGGGCCCGGCCGACCGGCCGGAGCAGATCGGCCAATCGTCGCCGGGCCGCGGATGACCGCACTATTCGGACGACTCGGCGGCGTCGAGCACGGCCTGCACGATCCCCTGGTATCCGGTGCAGCGACAGATGTTGCCCGACAGCGCTTCTCGCACCACCTCTTCGGTGAGAGGTTTCTCAGTGTCGGTGTCGCGCAACAGCTCCACCGCCGTGATCAGGATTCCGGGGGTGCAGAACCCACACTGCAATCCGCTGTTCTCGCAGAGGGCTCGGCGCAGCCGGGGAGCTTCTTCGAACTGGTCCAGTCCCTCGACGGTGTCGACACTCGACCCGTCGACCTGAGCCGTCAGCGTCAGGCAGGCCCGCGCACTCCGCCCATCGATGAACACCGAGCAGGCGCCGCAGACGCCGTGTTCGCACCCCAGATGCGTACCGGTGAGGCCGAGTTCGTCACGCAGGAAATCCGCCAGCGTCAGCCGTGATGGCACGGAGCGGCGGAACTCGCGGCCGTTGACGATGACGGCCACATCGACTGCTCGAGGGATCTCAGCGGCCGTCATGGGAGCCTTCCTGGTCGTGAGTGGCGCGTCGCTCCGCCGCCGTCAGCGCCTCGCCGAGAGCGGCTGCGCAGAGCCGCCGTGCGTAGTCGGCGTCCTCGGCCGACGGATCGGTGCGCGCCGCCCAGTCCTTGGCGAGGTCGGCCCACAGATCGCGCGACGGTTCGGCGCCGGCTGCCTGATCACCGAGGAACAGCAGCGGCCGATCGGCGGCGGAGAGCACCCCTGCCCGCACCGAGGCCACCCGGCCGTCCGGTCGCAGCGTCAGCGTGCATCCGGCACCGGCCAGGCCGTAATCACCGTGCTGGTGGGCGTATTCGGCGAATCCCCAACCCTGATCCGGCCGGATGGCCGGAATCGACACCCAGGTGATCATCTCGTGGTGTTCGAGCGCACTCGTGTAGAAGGACACGAACATGTCTTCGGCGGACACCTCCCTGCGGCCGGTCTTCGCCGAATCGACGTGGAAGGTGGCGCCGAGCACCAGTGTGGCCAGCGGCATCTCGGCGGCCGGATCGGCGTGGGCCACCGAACCTCCGATGGTGCCGCGGTTGCGGATGCCGATGTGGCCGATGTAGCGCGCCGCGTCGGCCAGTAGTGGCGCCCTGGCGGCGATCACGGGATCCACCTCGACGGTGCGGTGGGTGACCAATGCGCCAACGATGAGATCGTCGGTGTCGTCGAAGATTCGGTTCAGCTCGGACAGTCCCCCGATGTCGATCACCACCGACGGCCGGGCCAGTCGCAGGTTCATCAGGGTCAGCAGGGATTGTCCGCCTGCGAGGATCTTCGCATCGGGGTGTTCGGCAAGCAGATCGAGTGCCTCGGCAACGGAGCGCGGACGGAGGTAACGGAATTCCGCGGGCTTCACGACGCCATCGCATCCAACGCCCGGCACAGATCACCCGTGGCGATTGGCGTGCTGTCGACGTGAAAGGTCCCGCCGACGGCATCGTCGACCGCGCTTGCCACGGCCGCATAGACAGCGATGGTGCCGCTCTCCCCCGCACCGCGCACGCCGATCGGGTTGGACGGAGTATCGACGTACAGGTGTTGCACCCGCACCCGCGGAACGTCGGTGCTCAGCGGCAGGTGATAGGCGGCGAAGGTGGTGGACTGCGGCTCGCCGCCCCTGGAGTAGCTCCACTGCTCGAACAGCGCACCACCAAGGCCCTGCGCAACCCCACCGATGATCTGCCCCTCGACGATGCTCGGGTTGATCTCGTGGCCACCCTCGTGAGAAACGGCGTAGCGCAACACCTTCACCACTCCGGTGCGGCGGTGCACGCCGAGGACGACCGCGTGTACGCCCATGGTCCACGTCACCGTTGACACCCGGAACACGGTGCTGACGTCGAGCGCACCGCGTCCTTCGTCCTCGCCGCCGACCCGTTGTGCGGCGGCCAGCGCGTCCCAGCCGATGGCGCGGCCGTCCGCATGGAATGCCCCGTCGGCGTATCGCACTTCGGCCACACCGAGTAGCGTGCGTGCTCGCGCCGTTGCGAGTTCGATCAATTCGAGCGCACCCTGGTGGACCGCTGATCCGGCCAGTATCGCCGAGCGGCTGGCGAACGTTCCAACGCCGTCGGGCAGTCGCTCGGTGTCGGATGCCACGTAGCGCACGCACTCGAATGGCACTGCCAACGCGTCCGCGGCGACCTGCGCGAAGGTCGTCTCGTGGCCCTGGCCCGCCGATGCCGCGCCTGCCATCACCTCGAAGTACCCGTTGGGTAGCAGTCGCAGCCGGGCGGTCTCGTGCGGACCGCGGCCCGTCGCCTCCAGATACGACGACAACCCGTATCCGATCCGATGATCGGGATGGGTTGCCGCGCATAGGGCTACCTCGCTGCGCGGCAGGGCCGTCAGCACCGAGTCGAGACATGCCCGGTAGTCGCCACCGTCATAGACGATCGGCACCCCATCGCGGTACGGGATGGGTTGCGAGTACGGCAGATCGGCCGCCGTCAGCAGATTGCGGCGGCGGATCTGTTCGGTGGAGAGTCCCAGCCGACGTGCCGCGGCGTCCAGGCTGCGTTCGAGGGCGAAGGTCGCCTCCGGCCGGCCTGCGCCGCGGTACTGGGCCACCAGGGTCTTGTTGGTCAGCGCTGCCCGGCCCTTGACGTGTACGGCGGGCACGCGGTAGGGGCCGAGCAGGTGGATGGCGGTGTTCGCGACGATTCCTGCGACCCAAAGGCTTCCAGCACCGATGTCGACGATGAAGTCGTCGGCCCATGCCAGGATGCGGCCGCCATCGTCGACGGCGAGCCGGGTCCGGTGGATCTGATCGCGGCCCTGGGCGCTGGCCACCAGGTGCTCCTGCCGGTCCTCGACCCAGATCAGCTTGAGGCCGGTGTGCCGAGCCAGCACGGGAAGCACGATCTCTTCGGCGTAGACGTTGGCCTTGGTCCCGAACCCACCGCCGACGTCGGGCACCGAGACCTTGACGTCCTCGTGCGGCCAGCCCGTCACCGCGCATATCGCGTTGCGGACCATGTGCGGAACCTGGGTGGAGGTCAATAGGTCGACCCGATGCCGGCGCGCGTCGAATTCCGCTGCGACACCGCGACACTCCAACGGCACCGCACCGTGCCGGTTCATCCGGTAGGTGTTCTCCACGACGCAGTGTGCATCGGCGAAGGCCCGGTCCAGATCGCCGAAGGCGAACTCGATCCGTGCCGCCTCGTTCCCGTCCAAGTGGTCGAAGAGCACGGGGGCGGCGGGATCGAGCGCGGCCAGCGGATCCGTCACCGGCGGCAGCGGCTCGTATTCCACCTCGACTGCCTCCAGCGCGTCCTCGGCGCGGTACCGGTCTTCGGCGATCAACACCACGATGGGGTGTCCGACGTAGTACACCCGGTCGGTGGCCAGGATCGGCAAGCGTTGTTCGGCGAGAATGCACGACGTCGCCACCGCGAACGCCGGGTCCGGCGTCGTCAGCTCCGGGATGGGCGTGTCGGCAAGGCCGAGGTCGTTGGCGACGAAGACGCCAAGGACGCCCGGCATCTGCTCGGCGCGCGACGTGTCGATGCTCGTGATGCGGGCATGCGCCTGGCTCGACCGCACGAAGGCCACGTGGTGGGCGCCCGCAGCATGATCGGCAAGGAAGCGGCCCCGCCCACCGAGCATGCGTTCGTCTTCACGACGCCGCACCGAGCTGCCAACGTAGCCCGGCCCAGTCGTGCGCGGTGTCAATGGATTCGCCTCTCCCATTGCCACAGGGCGATGGAGATCGCGAACGAGATGGTGATGAGCAACATGATGGTCGCGACCATCGACGGGTAGTCGCCGTGGCTGTACGACTGCAACACCACCCGACCGAGACCGCGGCGCGTCGCGAAGAACTCCGAGAGCACGACACCGACGACGGCGAGGCTGACGGCAAGGCGGATTCCGGTGAGCAGTGGCCGCCGGATGGCGGGAAAGATGATGTGCACCAACATCTGCCAGGGATTGGCCCGCACCGACCTGCCCAGTTTCCAATACACCCGCGGGATCTCCCTGACTCCGGTGGAGACGTTGATCAGCACGGGGAACAGCGCGAACAGCACGCCCATGACGACCTTGGATCCGGTCAGGCTGAAGATCGGCAACAGCACCGGATAGAGCACGATCTTCGGGATGCCGTTGAGGACGATGATCAGCGGCTCGAAGATCAGCCGCAATCGCTGCGAAAGGCCGAGAAGCAGCCCCGTACCGCCCCCGATCGCCGTGCCGATCACGAAGGCCAGCAGGACCGACTGTGCGGTGATGCGGACGTCGAACAGATAGGCCGGATCCGAGAGGTTCCGGAACAAGACCAGCAACGTCTCTGCGGGTGACGGGATGACGAACGTCAAGCCGGACAGGACTTCCCACCCGACGACGACGAGCAGCGCCAGAAGTGCGGACCCGACGAACTGATTGCCAAGAATCGAGCGCACCCGCTGGGAGCGGGGCCGCGCATCGGTGGCGTCGGCAAGCAGCGTGGTCACAGGTTCCTCCCGCGCAGCAACATCCGCTCCACGATGGCAAGGAGCGCCGTGAGAATGAGGGACAACGCCAGCACCATGACGATGTAGGCGAACATCTGGTTGTTGTCGAACACCTCGTAGAGGTAGCGGATCCGGTAGCCAAGACCAGCCTGGGCGGTGGTGAACTCCATGGCGATGGCGCCGATGAGCGCATAGACGACCGCAAGGCGAAGCCCCGCCACGATGAACGGCCCAGCCGCAGGAATCGCGATCGCGAACAATGCTTGCCGGGGTGAGGCCTTCAGGGAGCGAGCCAGTTTCATGTAGACCGGCGGCATCGCATTGAGACCGACGGCGGTGTTGAGCGCCATCGGGATCGCCGCCATGATCGTGGCCAGGATGATCACCGACATGGCGTTGATCCCGACCAGCACGATCATCACCGGATAGAAGAGCACCAGCGGGACAGCGTAGAAGGACACCAGGTATGGCTCGAAGATCCGGCCGATCAATGGCGCCTTCCAGAACACCAGACCTGCGGCGAATCCCAGCAGGCTACCGAACACGATGGCGACGGCCACTTCGAATCCGGTGCGGCCTGCGTCCTCCCAGAACTGTGCTTGGGTGAGAAGTGTTGCGAGCGTGCCGAATATGGTGGAGGGCGCGGGTAGCACGCTTTCCTTCCACAGGCCGGCACGCACGCCGACCTCGCAGAACACGGTGAACAGGGCGATGAGCCCGACGGTGGACGACACGCTGAGCACGAGGTTGCCCATCCGCCACGGTCGCCGCTCGGTCGTGTTGGGCTGGCGCTCTGGTTCGGGCATGGTGTCGGTGGGCAGATCGTCGGCGGCCACGTAGGAGGTCGTCACGTGGCGACCTTCTCGTGGGCCTCCTGTTGTTTGAACCCGCGCATGGACTCGGCTTGCAACGATCCCCAGATCCGGTTGTGCAGTTCGTTGAAGCGCGGTGTCGACACGACACTCGCGTCGCGGTCGTCGGGCAGATCGATGTCGATGACGTCGATGATCGTTCCTGGCCGGTACGACATCACCCAAACCTGCTGTGACAGCAGGATCGCCTCGGAGATGTCGTGTGTCACGAACACGATGGTCTGATGCGTCCTTGCCCAGATCTGGCGCACCTCGGCACCGAGGAACAGCCGGGTCTGTTGGTCCAGCGCAGCGAACGGCTCGTCCATCAGTACCACTTCGGGCTGCACCGCCAGCGTTCGCGCCAAGGCAACCCGCTGGCGCATGCCACCGGAAAGTTGCGAGGGATAGGACTTTTCGAAGCCGCTGAGGCCGACGAGATCGATCGCCTCCTTCGCACGCTGGCGTCGGGCGTCCTTGGCGGTGCCGATGATCTGCATCGCGAAGGCGACGTTTTCCTCGACGGTCCGCCACGGCAGCGTCGAGTCCTCTTGAAAGACCACGCCGATCTTCGGATCCGGTCCGGTGACGGGCCGGCCCGCGACGCTCACTGTGCCGCTCGACGCCTTCTGCAGGCCCGAAATGACGGCCAGCAGCGTTGATTTGCCGCAACCGCTTGGGCCGACGATGGAGACGAAGCTGGTGTGCGGTACGTGTTGGGTGATGTCCTTGACCGCCGTCACCTTCCCCGCAGGCACGTCGAAGACAACGGACACGTTCTCGATCTGGATGCCTTGGGATTCCACCAATGTCCTTCTTCCGACAGTCGTTTCGGTCCGGCTAGGCCACTTCTTCGAAGAGCACTGCGATCAGATGTCCGCGCGTGCCTCATCGGGCAGGTATTGCTGATCGAGCACCTTCGCCCAGTCGATGGCCGCGGTGATCTGACCGGCGGCCACCATCAGGTCGGAGAGATTCTTCAGACCTGACGGGTCGACGTGCAAGGAGTAACCCTTGGCCAGGTCCGGGCTGTTCTTGAAGGCGGCCTTCATCACCTCGGGAGTCACGCCGACCAGCGGTGCCAACTCGGTGGCGGCTTCGTCGGGATTACCAACGACCCACTGGTTGAGTCGGTCGGCCACCTTGAAGAACGACCGCAGGTTGTTCGGATTAGCCTCGGCGTATTGGGCATTGACCGCCACCAGGTCGGCAGGCAGATCGCCGAGCACGTCGCGTGAGTTCACCAGGATCTGCGCATTGTCGGAGGCCTGCTTGGCGGCGATGAACGGCTGCATCGCCCACCCGGCGGTGATCTGGTTGGCCTTGGCCGCGGTCCAGTTGTCACCCATGGCGCCGACGGCCTGCGCCTTCACGCCTTGCAGTTTTGTTTCGAGTCCCTTGACCAGGAGCTCGGTGGACGACCCGGCGGAGCTGAAGCCCAACGTCGCACCATCGACCGCGCGTCCCGGCGGGCAGATCCAGGAGAAGTCGTTCACCTGGAACCAGGGAGCAATCACCTTCAAGTTCGAATTCGGTTGCTGCGCGGCCAGAATGACCGACGTGTTGCCCGCGATCGCGAGGTCGGCGTCGCCGCTGGTGACCACCCGCAGCGTATTGCCACCGCCGCCGCCGGAGTACAGATCGACCTTGAGGCCGGCCTCTTCGAACCACTTCTTGTTGATCCCCGCCTGCAGGATCGCCATGAACGGCAGGCTGTCGACACCGGTCGCGGAGATGCTGAGCGTGTCCGTTCCTCCGCTGCCACCTCCCGACTGTGGCCCCGACGATTCATTCGCACAGGCAGTACCGCCGGTGATGACTGCGAGGACGGTGAGCACGGCCGCCATGCACTTCGGGATACGCGACATTCGAGACCTCCAGCGAGAAACTGAATATTGGATCCAACAATAGGAGTGGGGGTGATCCACGTCAACAGGTGCGACGAGTTCCGGCGCGCCTCCGCCGCGCGGTGCTCGACAGCCCGGCCAGCTCGAGTCCTACCGCAATGCCCAGCATGGCGGCCGCGGCGATGAGCGGCGAGCCGGAGACGTTCGCCGCGCGCGGTGGCGCCGGCTCGACGCGCCCGTTCTTGGTCAGATCACCGTGGACCGTCGGCGACGCGAGCGGCACGCCGTCGGCAGGCACCAGTGCCCGCTTCAGTGCAGGTGGAGCGCCTGGCACCGCGCTGCCCGGGGCGGGAAACCCTAGCTTCTCCCCCTCCACCGCCGTGTCGCCGACGGTCATCGATGAGGCCCATCGACGATCTCGGCGAAGGTGCGGATGGTGGCTTCCCTGCTCTGCCCTGGGCGGACGAACGGCACGATCGACACCTGGTCGACGCCGAGCGACTCCACTTCCTTGAGCCGTTGGGCGCATTCGTCACGAGTACCCGCGAGTGCGAACAGGTCAACCAGTTCGTCGGGCACCAGATCGGCGTGCGCCGCCTCGGTGTCCATGTGCTCGTAGTAGTCGTAGCTGTCGCGGATGCGGTCGATGACCTTCTCCAGCGCGGGCTCCACCTTTGCGGGCAACGGCCGAATGGCAACCCGGGACACATGGGCGCGAACCAAGTCGCGGGCCTCGGTGCGATCCTCCCCGATGGCCGTCGGCGTCCACAGCACGATGTGTAGGTCATTGAGGGTGCGCCCACTTTCCTTGGCGCCTGCTTCGATCGTCTCGAGTGCCGCCTCGATGAAGTGCGGTGCCGTACCGACCAGGACGATCACCCCGTCGGCAATGCGCCCCGACATGCGCAGGATCTTTGGCGCGGAGGCAGCGATGTAGATGGGGATGTTCAGCGGAGCCGTCAGGTAGTTGAGGTGATAATCGGCGCCGCTGCTGGCTTCGACCACCTTCTCTCCCCGGAACAGCGTGCGCAGATCGGTCACCGACCGTTCGAGTTCTGCAAGTCTCTGCGGTTTGAGACCCATTGTGCGCAAAGAGGAATCACCGGTACCGATGCCGAGCGCGACCCGCCCTTGCGTGAACTCCGCCATCGTGGCCCACGTCGATGCGAGGAGTGACGGATGACGGGTGACGGCGTTGGTCACGCCCGTGCCGAAGACGATCTTCTCGGTGCCGACGGCGGCCGCGCCCATTACGGTCGACGATTCACGCCAGATGTTCTGCGAGTCACCGAACCAGACGTTGTCGTAACCCAGCGTCTCGCACAGCTTGACGTATTCGCACATCTTCCCAACGGGCTCGGTGGGGAAGAGTCCGACTCCCTTGCTCAGCATGATCGTGATTCCTTACCGCACTTGTTGGATAGAATATCCAATTGTAGGGTGAGTTTCTCGACCGCACCAGCCGAACGAAGGAAAACCGTGCAACTCGTCAACGACTTCGTTGTCGACGCCCC
The DNA here is from genome assembly GCA_025963195.1 of Mycobacterium sp. Taxonomy (GTDB): domain Bacteria; phylum Actinomycetota; class Actinomycetes; order Mycobacteriales; family Mycobacteriaceae; genus Mycobacterium. Next base: position 11,089 of record JAOPVF010000161.1, read on the forward strand.
GCTGGAAGCCGCGTGGGCAGTGCTCACCGACGTGCCGCAGGTCGTCGAGTGCATTCCTGGCGCGCAGCTCGAGAGCACCAGTGGCGACGATCATCACGCCAGCGTGACGGTCAAGGTCGGTCCCGTCGGGCTGACGCTGACTGGGGTTGCGACCATCGTCAGCCGCGACGACGCGCTGCACCAGATGGTGGTGCGTGGGACGGGTCGCGATCGCAAGGGCAACGGTTCGGCGGAGGCTGCCGTCACCGTGGTCGCGGAGGAGCGTGGTGGGCAGACGGCGGTCACCGTGACCACCGATCTCGAGCTCGGTGGCCGCATCGCACAGTTCGGCAGCGGCGTCATCTCTCAAGTGAGCAACCGGATCCTCGGACAGTTCGCCAACCGCTTGAATGCACGCATCGCCGGGTCCGAAGGCGCCACCGAAACCCGCGTGCGGCCTGCACCCGCCGCTCGGCTGGCCGCGACCCGCACCGTCGTCACCGATCGACGGATCGTACTGGCGCTCACGGCGCTGGCGGGGGTCGCGCTCGGGCTGGCGTTGGGACGAACGGCCGAGCGTCTAGTCTGAGTCATACCTCAACGGCCGCAACCAGATCCAGCTCCACGCAGGCGCCGCCTGGGAGCGAGGCGACGCCGATGGCAGTGCGTGCGTGCGCACCGCATCGTTCGCCGAACACCTCGAGCAGCAGACGCGAGGCGCCGTCGATGACAGTGGGATGGCCATCGAAGTCGCTTGTCGCGCGCACATATCCACGCAGGTGCACCAACGCCGTGACGTTGTCGACCCCGACCGCCGCATCGATCGCCCCGATCAGGTTGAGCGCCGAAAGCCGGGCCTGACCCTGGGCCTGTTCGACGGACACGTCGGCGCCGACCACACCCGACAATGCGGCGTGGTCCGGCCGGCGAGCCGTCGCGCCGGAAACCCACAACTGGTTTCCGTACAGGCGGCTTGGGAAGTAGGCGCCCTTCGGGGTGGCAGCCTCCGGAACGGTGAGCCCAAGGCGTGCCAACCGAGAGCTCGGCGTTACGACGTCGATTCGGCCTGCTCCTGCATCAAAGCCTCGGTGAGGTTGTCGATGGCGTGCGCGCGGTGGTCGTGATTCAAGGCCACCGCCCTTTCGACGTCGCGGTTGGCCATCGCTTCGGTCAGCAAAATGTGCTCGGTGTTGACCTTGGTCAAGTCCATCAGGTGCGCGTACAGCGGGCGATATGCGTCAGCGGTGTTGTAGAGCTGCGTGACAATGCGTTTCGTGCGCGCCATCCGGCTGGCTTCGAACGACAGGAAGTGGAACCGGCGGTTGGCAACGCCGACGGCGACGAGGTCCTCGGCTGCCGCGGCGCTGTCCATTTCGGCCATCTGCTCGCGCATCTGCTCGACGATCTCCTCGGTGACGTTGGGCATGCCATCGCGAATCAGGACCTCTTCCAAGATCGCGCGCAACCGGAAGACCTCCTGCAGTTCCTCCAGGCTCAGCTTCGCCACCCGGTAGCCGCTGTGCGGCACGTAGGTCACGTGTTCCTCGGCCTCGAGCGTCTTCAGCGCCTCCCGGATCGGGATCCGGGACACGCCGTACATCTCGACGAGGTTCTCCTGCACGATCCAGCTGCCCGGCGGGAATCTGCCGCTGCTGATGTCGCGACGGACGGCCTCGGCGACGGCCTGATGGGCGGTCTTCGGACGGACGAAGTCCGAGGGCTGTCCGGTGCCTGGCTCGGCGGCCCGGACACGTTGCGGGCGCTGCGTAGTTCGCGGTGACATCTGCCCTCGCTTTCGCTGATATTGGATATTCTATGCGATCACGGTTCTTCGATGCCAACGGCACGCGGGCCCCGGGACGCGAGCGAAGCGTGTCCGCTAGTCGGCAGGCAGTGGGCGGTGCTCGATGAGGTCGCGCACCCCGCCGGTGCCGAGGCGCTCCCGGAATGCGGCGACGGTATAGCCGACGACCGTCGCATCGGTGCGCGCCCGCACCGTTGCCGCCCGCGGTATGTGGAACAGGGGCCCGATCTCGCCGAAGTAGTCACCCGTCGCGGCCACCTTGAGCAATTCCTCACCACCGCCGGACAATTCGCGGATCATCTCGACTTCGCCCTCGGACACGACGTAGATCAGGTCGCCCATCGCACCCTGCTCGAACAGCGTCTCGCCGGCCAGCAGTCGCACCGTCTCGGGCGGCCGGTCCATCGTCGCGAATTCCGGAACCATCTCGACGATGCGATCGGCCAACGGCAGAATCCGGCTGTCGTGTGTGGCGACCACGACCATTCGGTCACCCGACGCCAGCTCGCGGATCAGCCGCAGCACCTCCTCGACCTGAATGAAGTCCAGGTGCGCGGTGGGCTCGTCGGCCAACACCAGCGGCGGATCGAGCGCGATCGCCCGCGCCACCGCGACCCGCTGCTGCTGTCCCCCACTGAGATCACCGGGCCGGTGGTTGAGCCGATCCTGCAGACCGACGCGCGTGAGCAGTTCCTCGGCCCGTTCGCGCGCCTCCCGTCGGGGCATGCCTGCCGCGTGCAACGGAACCAGCACGTTCTCCAGGGCAGTCAGGCTGGGCACCAAGTTGAAGGCCTGGAACACGATGCCCACCGTCTCGCGGCGGTATCTCGACAGACCGCGCGCGTCGAGGGAGGTGAGTTCGACGTCGCCGAACTTGATGGCCCCCGAGTTGGGTCGAAGGATGCCGCCGAGACAGGACAGCAGTGTCGTCTTCCCGCAGCCGCTGGGACCCATCAGGATCACCAATGACCCTGCGGCCACGTCGAGGTTGAAGTTGCAGATCGGCCGGACCGCGTATCCGCCGCTGGAGTATTCGACGACCAGGTCCTGGATGCTGAGATCGCCCACTACGGGCCTCCGAACGCCAGCGCGGGATCGACGGACACCGCGCGATGCAGCCCACTTGCGCTGGCGATCAGACCGATCAGGATGGCGACGACGGGCAGTGCGACGTAGGCCGCGGTGGGCACGATGACCTGCATCGGGAACAGCGGCCCCAGCGCCATCGACAGCACGGCCCCGACCAGTGCGGCGAGGAGTGCCACCACGATCGCCTGCATGGCCAACCCGGCGGCGACGTTGCGGGTGGGCACGCCAATTGCCTTGAACACCGCAAAGTCTCGCAAGCGCTCGAGCGCGGACAGGTAGATCACCGATCCGACGACCAACGCCGCGACGACCCACAGCAGGATCGCGACGATCGTGATGGAGTTGACCGCCACCTTCAGCGGCCGGAGCAGATCGGCGATGGCGCCCGCGCGGTCGATGGCCGCATAGCCTGCCGGCAGAGAGGTGACGGTGCCGCGCACCCCGATCGAGGCGACCAGCTGTTGGCCGCCGTAGACGAGTTGCTGCGCCCCTTCCGTGGTGAGGAAGACGTTGGGCAGGTTGGCCAGTGCGGTGGAGTTCTCGACGATGCCGACGATGCGCAGCTTGCGCGAGGCGATCTCGATCTCGTCGCCGACGTGGCGTCCGAGCGTGCTGGAGACCGCGACCTCGTCGGGGGTGGTCGGCGCTCGCCCCTCAGAGGTGACGGGCATGCCCGGTCCGCGCTCGGGCGCACCGAACAGGTCGGCGTTGCGCGTCGAATCACCCTGCGTGACCGTGCCACCGGCGTACGTCAGCGGAGCCGCTGCGAC
>JAOPVF010000471.1 GCA_025963195.1 Mycobacterium sp.
GTGGCCAACCACGGACCCATCCGGCGCAATGCCTCCGTGATGTCGCTCGTCGGGCCGGCGAACGACAACCTCACGTAGGCACCGCCATGCACGGTGTCGAAGTCGATACCGGGCGCAATCGCAACCCCGGTGTCGCCCAACAGCTTTGCGCAGAATTGCAGCGAATCGGTGGAGTAGTCCGAGATGTCGGCGTAGACGTAGAACGCGCCGTCCGCGGGCGCCAGCCGCCCCAGACCCATCTCCGGTAGCCCGTGCAGCAACAACTCGCGGTTGACCGCATACTGCTTGACCAGCGCGTCAGCCTCCACGATCGACTCCGGCGCGAACGCAGCGACGGCGGCCTTCTGCGGCAGTGTTGGCGGGCAGATCGAGAAGTTTCCGGTCAGGCGGTCGACGGCGCGCAACAGCGGTCGCGGCACCAGCAGCCAGCCCAGTCGCCAGCCGGTCATCGCGAAGTACTTCGAGAAGCTGTTCACCACGATCGCATCGCGCGAGGTCTCCCACGCGCAACTCGTCTGCGGCGCACCGGGATACACCAGACCGTGGTAGATCTCGTCGCTGATCAACTGCACACCGGAATCGGCGCACCACGTCGCGATGGCGGCCAGATCGGCTGGCGGGATCACCGTGCCCGTCGGGTTGGCCGGGCTGGCGATCACCGCGCCCTTGACGGGTGGTCTGATCGCCGCGAGCATCTCGACCGTCGGCTGGAACCGGGTGTCGGGCCCGCATGGGACCTCGACCACTTCGCAGCCCAGGGCCGACAGGATGTTGCGGTAACAGGGGTAGCCGGGGCTGGTCACGGCGACGCGATCGCCGACGTCGAAGCTCGCAAGGAACGCCAGCAGGAAGCCGCCGGTTGATCCGGTGGTGACCACGACGTCGTCGGGCTCGACGGTGACGCCGTGCCGGTCGGCGTAGGACGCGGCGATCGCCTCCCGCAATTCGTGGATCCCAAGCGCCACGGTGTACCCGAGGTTGTCGTTGGCCAGCGCGTCCGCGGCGGCCGCGCGAATGGGCGCGGGTGCCTTGGCGCCCGGCTGCCCGGCCGACAGATTGACCAGGTCGCCATGCGAGCGTTGGCGCTCCGCCGCGGCCAGCCACACGTCCATCACGTAGAACGGCGGAATCCCCGCGCGCAGCGCTACGCGATCATCGGAAGTGCTCACCGGCGTCAGGTTAGAGCACCTCGGCTTCGAGGCGGCGCAGATGCTCACGAGGCGGCCCGAGGAGTTGCGCGCTGCCGTGGGCCCGCTTGAAGTACAGCTGGATGTCGTGCTCCCAGGTGATCGCGATGCCGCCGTGCATCTGCACGGCTTCGGCCGCCACGGCACTGAACGCCTCGCTGGCCGCAACCCGGGCCAGCGCGGCCGACGTTGGCGTCGGGTCATCGACGGCGTCGTTGACCACCGCGCGCGCTGCCTGCACCCTGACGTAGAGGTCGGCCATCCGGTGCTTGAGCGCCTGGAAGCTGCCGATCGGCCTGCCGAACTGGACCCGGTCCTTGGTGTACGCGACGGTCAGGTCCAAGCAGCGGGTTGCGGCGCCGATCTGCTCGGCGGCCAGCAGGACTGCCGCGGTGTCGGCGAGTCCGGGGTCGGTGCCGATGACGGTGGTGTTGCCCGCCTCGACCCGTGCCAGCCGGCGGGTGGGATCCATGGTGGTGGCCGGATGCGACGTTGAGGTCGTCCAGCGGGTGAGCATGCCGTCGCCCGTTCCGATCACCACGTCGGCGACGTCGCCGTTGATCACGTGGCCGGCATTGAAGACGACGGCGCCGATCGACGCGCCCTCGGCGAGCTTCTCGAGTGCATCGGCGTCGGGCTCGTCGGCCGCCAGCAGGGCCAGCTCGGCCAGTGTGGTACCCAGCAATGGCGTCGGCACCAAACCCTTGCCGAGCTCCTCGAGCACCACGGCGGCGTCGCCGAGTTCGCCTCCCGCGCCGCCAAGTTCCTCGGGCACGACCAGCGCTGCCGCACCGACCTGCTCGCACAACATCTTCCACAGCGTCTCGTCGTAACCACGCTCGGAGGCCATGGCCTCGCGTACCGCGGTGGGTGAGGCGTGCTTCTCGACCAGCGCGGCGACGGTGTCGCGCAACAGATCCCGTTCGTCAGTCACCGGCGGTTGCCTCCAGTCGATCCAGAACCCTGCGACGATGCCAGCTCGGGTCACCCCACGCGGAGTGCAACGCCTGCACCCGCAACAGCAGCAGGGACAGGTCGTGCTCCTGAGTGAAGCCGATGGCGCCGTGCGTCTGCAGCGACGAGCGGGCCGAAAGCAACGCCGCATCCGATGCGGCTGCCTTGGCGGCGCTGACGTCGCGTGCGGTGTCCGATGATCCGTCGGCCAGCGACAACGCCGCGGCGTAGACGAGTGGACGGGCCAACTCTACCGCGATGTAGACGTCGGCCAGCTTGTGCTTGATCGCCTGGTACGAGCCGATCGGACGGCCGAACTGGCTGCGCTGCTTGGCGTAGTCCACCGACGCGTCGAGCATGGCTTGGCCTGCGCCGATCAACTGGGCCGCGGTGACGAGCGCACCGAACTCGAAAGCCCGTGCAGTATCGGCCTTCCAGGGCTCACCAGCCGGCGTCACGTCGAACAACCGACGGGCAGGGTCGACGGACTGGTGCACTTCACCCGCCGCGCCGTCGCTGACTTCGCCATCGCCCGCCACCAGGATCAAGCCCGCACTGTCGGCGTCCACGGCCCGCGGCGCATGCGGCCGCAGCGCCACAGTCGCGATCAGCTCACCCGAGGCCAGCGCAGCGCTGCGCTCGCCATGGCCGGCCAGCAGAACCGGTGCGACAGCGATGGATTCGGTGACGGGTCCGGGGACACCCCAGTAACCGAGTCGCTCGGCGGCCACCACCAGGTCGACGGGGTGCGCGCCGATGCCGTCGAACTCCTCGGCTACCGCCAGCGCGGTCACTCCGAGATCGCCAAGGGTGGTCCACAGCTTGCGGCCGGGCCCGGTATCGCCTGCCGACCATGCCCGCACCGCTGCAGGGACGCCGGCGGATCCGAGCGCAGCGTCGATGCTTGCGGCGAAGTCGCGCTGCTGTTCGTCGATTTCGAAGTTCACTTCGCACCGCCCTTACTCTCGCGGGGCAGTCCCAGTAGCCGCTCGGCGATGATGTTGCGCTGAATCTCGTTGGTGCCTGCGTAGATCGGGCCGCCCAACGCGAACAGCAGCCCGTCGGTCCAGTTGCTTGCGAGCTCGGCGTCCGGGCCGCGCAGGTCGAGCGCGGTCTGATGTAGTGCGACGTCGAGCTCCGACCAGAACACCTTGGTGACCGACGACTCCGCGCCCAGCTCACCACCGCCGGCCAGCCGCGTCACGGTGCCGAACGTGTGCAGTCGGTACGCCTGCGCCTTGATCCAGGTATCGGCGACGCGGTCGGCGTACGCAGGGTCGGGATCGGCCTGCCACAGCTTGACCAGTCGCTCGGCGGGTGCGACGAAGCGGGCCGGGCTACGCAGCGACATGCCGCGTTCGTTGCTCGACGTGCTCATGGCGGCGCGCCAGCCTTCGTTCGCCTCACCGATCACGTCCTCGTCGGGCACGAAGACGTCGTCGAGGAAGATCTCGCCGAACCCGGTGTCACCGCCGAGCTGCGCGATCGGGCGCACCGTGATGCCCTCGGCCTTGAGATCGAACATGAAGTACGTCAGGCCCTTGTGGCGCTGCGCATCCGGGTCCGAGCGGAACAGCCCGAATGCTCTCTCGCCGAACGGTGCCCGTGAACTCCAGATCTTCTGGCCGTTGAGCTTCCAGCCGCCTTCGGTCCTGGTGGCCGTCGAACGCAGTGAGGCCAGGTCACTGCCCGACTCGGGTTCCGACCAGGCCTGCGCCCAGATCTCCTCGCCGCTCGCCATCTTGGGCAGGACTCGGTCCAGCTGCTCCTTGGTGCCGTGCGCGAACAGCGTCGGCGCCAGCATCGAGGTGCCGTTGGCGCTAGCCCGGCCCGGCGCGCCCGCGCGGAAGTACTCCTCCTCGTAGACGATCCACTGCAACAGGGTGGCGTCTCGCCCGCCGTACTCCTTCGGCCATGCGATCACCGACAAGCCCGCGTCGAAGAGCACCTTGTCCCAGTACCGGTGCTGTTCGAAGCCCTCGGCCGTGTCGTACGACTTCGTCGGGAATGCAGATGTGTTGGCAGACAGGAAGTCACGGACCTCGGCCCGGAAGTCCTCTGTCGCGTCGTCGAAGGTCAGGTCCATCAGGCTCTTTCTCGTAACAGTGGCTTGACCACCTTGCCGCCAGGATTGCGGGGCAGCACGTCGAGGAACTCCACCGATTGTGGCGTCTTGAACTTCGCCAAATGCTCACGGCTGTAGGCGATCACGGTGGCCTCGTCGAGCGTCGTTCCCGGTTTGGCCACGACGAACGCCTTGCCGACCTCGCCGAGCCGCTCGTCGGGCACACCGATGACCGCGGACTCGGCGACGCCATCCAGCCGGGCGAGCACCTGCTCGACCTCTGCTGGGTAGACGTTGAAACCGCCGCTGATGTACATGTCCTTGAGCCGGTCGGTGATGCGCAGATTGCCCTACTCGTCGAGCGTTCCGATGTCGCCGGTGTGCAGCAAGCCGTCTTCATCGATCGCCGCCGCGGTGGCTTCCGGCTCGTCGAGGAAGCCCAGCATGACGTTGGGGCCACGCAGCAGAACCTCACCGGTCTCGTCGGCGATCGCCAGCTCGAAGCCGGCGATCGGCCGCCCGCTGGTGGTCGCCACCGTCTCCGCGTCGTCGTCGGCCCGGCACATCGTGCCGAATCCGCTTGCCTCCGTGAGGCCGTAGGCGGTCAGCACGATGTCGATGTCCAGCTCGGTCTGCATCCGCTCGATCAGCACCACCGGGATGGTCGCCGCACCGGTGACCGCGAACCGCAGCGAGGTCAGGTCGTAGTCGCCGCGCTTGGGATGGTCGAGGAGCACCTGATAGATCGTCGGCGGCCCTGGCAGCACGGTGATGCGCTGCTCCTGCACGGTGCGCATCGCGTTCTCGGGGTCGAACGTCAGTTGGGGGATCAGCGTCGCACCCGTTTGCAGGCAGGCCAGGATCCCTGCCTTGTAGCCGAAGTTGTGGAAGAACGGGTTGATGCACAGGTAGCGGTCCTCGCTGGTGAGCTCACCGCACGCGGCCCACGCCGCAGGGGCGTCCAGCGACTGCCGGTGCGAGCACAGCACGCCCTTGCTGCGGCCCGTCGTCCCCGAGGTGAACAGGATGTCGGAGACGTCGTCGGGGGACAGGGCGGCGAGCCGCGCGTCCACCCCCCTTTGGGCGCCGGGATCCTTGCCGCGGGTGACGAATTCGTCCCAGGATTGGGCGGCGTCGGCATCGTCCTCTTGCACGGGCACCCGGACCACGTGGCGCAGCGCGGGCAGTGCGCCGCGGTCCAGGTCGCCGACGCGGTCGGTTCCTAGGAACTCGCCAACGGCGATCAGCAGCGGCGCCTCGGTCCTTGACAGGATGTCGGCGGCCTCGCTGGCGGTATAGCGCGTGTTCAGGGGTACGACGACGGCACCGGCATGGTGGGTGGCCAGGCATGCGACGACCCAGTGCCAGGTGTTCGGCGACCAGATCGCCACCCGGTCGCCTGCGTTCACGCCAAGGTCGATCATCGCCGCCGCGGCCCGCCTGACCTCGGTCCGCAGCTGCGCGAACGTCAACCGACGGTCCTCGGTGACCAGTGCGTCGTGGTCGGAGAAGCGGTCGGCGATCTCGTCCAGGACCTGCGGAATGGTCCGTGGCTCGCTGCTCATGGATGCTCCTCTAACAAAGCAAGTGCTTGGTAGGTTAGCCTACAAGGGTGATAGGGGTCCAGGAGTTCCGGGCCGAGGTCCGGCAGTGGCTCGCCGACAATCTCGTCGGCGAATACGCCGCGCTCAAGGGCCTTGGCGGGCCGGGGCGCGAGCATCAGGCGTACGAGCAACGGGTGGCATGGAACCAGCATCTCGCCAAGGCGGGGCTCACGTGTCTGGGTTGGCCGGAGAAGCACGGCGGACGCGGGATGTCCGTGGCGCACCGTGTCGCGTTCTACGAGGAGTACGCCCGCGCGGACGCGCCCGACAAGGTCAACCACTTCGGTGAGGA
>JAOPVF010000472.1 GCA_025963195.1 Mycobacterium sp.
CCGCGTCTTCGATGCGGTGCTTGCGCTCCTTGAGCTCCACCTCTGTGGCAGCTCCGGCCTTGATCACCGCAACACCGCCGGCCAGCTTGGCCAGGCGCTCCTGCAGCTTCTCGCGGTCGTAGTCGGAGTCGCTGTTCTCGATCTCGGCACGGATCTGTGCGACCCGACCGGCGATGGCGTCGGAATCCCCGGCGCCCTCGATGACCGTGGTCTCGTCCTTGGTGACGACGACCTTGCGAGCAGTGCCCAGCAGCGAGACGTCAGCGGTCTCGAGCGACAGGCCGACCTCCTCGCTGACGACCTGGCCTCCGGTCAGGATCGCGCTGTCCCGCAGCATGGCCTTGCGGCGGTCACCGAAGCCCGGGGCCTTCACGGCGACGGACTTGAAGGTGCCACGGATCTTGTTGACCACCAGGGTCGAAAGGGCTTCGCCCTCGACGTCCTCGGCGATGATCAGCAACGGCTTGCCGGACTGGATGACCTTCTCCAGCAGGGGCAGCAGATCCTTGACGGTCGACACCTTGGAGCTGACCAGCAGGATGTACGGATCCTCGAGGACCGCTTCCTGACGCTCGGCGTCGGTGACGAAGTAGCCCGAGATGTAGCCCTTGTCGAACCGCATGCCCTCAGTGAGCTCGAGCTGCAGGCCGAAGGTGTTGGACTCCTCGACCGTGATGACGCCCTCGTTGCCGACCTTGTCCATGGCCTCGGCGATCAGGTCACCGATGGTCTGGTCACCGGCCGAGATGCCCGCGGTCGCAGCGATCTGCTCCTTGGTCTCGACCTCCTTGGCGGAAGCCAGCAGGGTCTCGGTGATCTTCTCGACGGCCTTCTCGATACCGCGCTTCAGGCCCAACGGGTTGGCGCCGGCAGCGACGTTGCGCAGGCCCTCGCGGACGAGCGCCTGAGCGAGAACCGTTGCCGTCGTCGTTCCATCTCCAGCGACGTCGTCAGTCTTCTTGGCGACCTCTTTGACCAGCTCGGCGCCGATCTTCTCGTAGGGGTCTTCCAGCTCGATCTCCTTGGCGATGGAAACACCATCGTTGGTGATCGTGGGGGCGCCCCACTTCTTCTCGAGGACGACGTTGCGGCCCTTGGGGCCCAACGTCACCTTTACCGCGTCGGCGAGGCTGTTCAGGCCCCGCTCGAGGCCGCGACGGGCCTCTTCGTCATACGCAATTGTCTTGGCCATTGCGAAGTGTTCCTCCGGATTTGGGGATCGCACGTGTGTGGCCGGGATCAGTGCCCGCGACGGACGCCTAGGGTGTGCTCCCGCAGGTGCGGCCCCAGACTCACCGTCCCGACCTAGCACTCGCCGATCGCGAGTGCCAACGTCATTTCTAGCACTCGACCATGGCGAGTGCAAGATTGCCTAGGGCTACCGGAGACCGTCCAAGACCACCTGAGTCAGCCTCCCGGCGGCCTCGTCGTTGTAAGCCTGCATCGCCTGTAGTCCGACGAGGAGAGCCTTTACGTCCTTCACGTTCAGGTCACCACGCGCGCTGCCGGCTTTCTGCGCGGCGCCCAGCAGGTCGCCGAGCATTGCCAGGAACGCCTCTTCGACCCCGTCGTCGGTGACGTCGACACCGGACCGAGAGAGCGCATCGGCGAGACCTCGGTCCGCCGCACCCCACTGCAGCACCAACGCCCGCAGGAATGCGAACAACGCATCCCCCGGGTCGTCTCCGACGAGCAATGCGCGACCCTGCTCGACGATCTGCCCAATGCGGTTCTCGACAACGGCCCGGAACAGATCCTCTTTCGCGGGGAAGTGCCGGTAGACGGTGCCTGCGCCGACGCCTGCCCGCCTGGCGATCTCGTCGATCGGCACCGACAGCCCTTCGGCGGCGAAGGTGTCGTAGGCGACCTCCAGCACGCGGGCGCGGTTGCGGGCCGCGTCCGCGCGCAGCGGCCGGTCGGGTTGAGCCAATTCACACCTCGGGAATAGGTAAGCGGGGCGGGCGTTCCGTATAGTCGTAATCAAACGGGGCGCCTGCTCCGTTTAACACTCTACCGAGGAGACCTCATGTCCAACTGGACAACCGCCGACATTCCCGACCAGACCGGCCGCGTCGCCGTCGTCACCGGCGCCAACACCGGTCTTGGCTACGAGACCGCAGCCGCGCTCGCGGCCAAGGGTGCGCACGTCGTGCTCGCCGTCCGCAACCTCGACAAGGGCAAGGATGCAGCGCTCCGCATCGCGCAGGCCACCCCGGGCGCCAAGGTCGACCTGCAGGAGCTCGACCTGACCTCGCTCGACTCGGTTCGTTCGGCCGCCGAACAGCTGAAGTCGGACCACTACGCCATCGACCTGCTGATCAACAACGCAGGAGTGATGTTCACGCCGAAGTCGACGACCAAGGACGGCTTCGAATTGCAGTTCGGCACCAACCATCTGGGCCACTTCGCATTCACCGGTCTACTGCTGGACCGCGTGCTCGCTGCACCTGGATCGCGCGTGGTCACCGTGAGCAGCGTCGGACACCGCTTCGCCCGTCAAGGAATCCGCTTCGACGACCTCCAGTGGGACCGCGACTACAGCCGCGTCGGCGCCTACGGGCAGGCCAAGCTGGCCAACCTGCTCTTCACCTATGAACTGCAGCGCCGCCTCGCCGGCACGCAGACGATCGCCACCGCGGCTCACCCCGGCGGATCGCGGACCGAGCTGACCCGCAACCTGCCGCCTCTGGTCGGCGCGTTGACACGACTGGTCGAGCCCCTCTTCCAGGACCCCGACATGGGCGCTCTCCCCTCGCTGCGGGCGGCCACCGACCCCAGCGTGCTCGGCGGGCAGTACTACGGCCCCGACGGCTTCGGAGAACAACGCGGCTACCCGAAGGTCGTGTCGTCCAGCGCGCCGTCGCACGACGTGGACGCACAGCGTCGGCTGTGGGCGGTCTCGGAGGAACTGACCGGGGTGGTCTTCCCCGCATAGTGCAGGGCACTATGGAGACGATGTCTCTCGTCGTGCCGCCCTATCCCCCGGCCCGCTACACCAAGGACGAACCCGAGGTCAGTGCGTGGCTGCGCCGCGGTGACCAACCGCCGGACTACGACTCCTTCGGGTTGGTGCAGTACCACTACCTGGCCAACCAGCAGAACACCAACGGCGACTACGGCCTGTACCGCGTCGATCTCGCGCCCAAGGCCGGCGGGCCGGGACCGCACTTCCACCGCGCGATGTCGGAGGCCTTCTTCGTGCTGTCGGGGGCGATGAAGCTCTACGACGGCAACGACTGGATCGACGGCACGCAGGGGGACTTCCTCTTCGTGCCACCGGGCGGCGTGCACGGTTTCCGCAACGAGGCCGACGACCCCGCGTCCATCCTGATGCTGTTCGCTCCCGGTGCACCCCGTGAGCACTACTTCGAGGGTCTCGCCCAACTCCACGACTTGACCGACGAGGAACGCAGCGCCTGGTTCGTCGCCAACGACAACTACTTCGTCTGAGCGCCCTCGGTTACTGAACTAAGCGCCATCGAGCGGGACGAACTGCCACCCGGCC
>JAOPVF010000482.1 GCA_025963195.1 Mycobacterium sp.
CCTCGCGATCATCACGGTGTTCATCGCCGGCCTGATGGTGGGACGCACACCGGAGTACCTCGGCAAGAAGATCACACCGCGCGAGATCAAGCTGGCCGCAGCGTATTTCCTGATCACCCCGCTGATCGTGCTGACCGGCACCGCCGTGGCAATGGCATTGCCGAGCGCGCGGGCCAGCATGCTCAACACTGGGCCGCACGGGCTTTCCGAGGTGTTGTACGCATTCACCTCCGCGGGCAACAACAACGGATCGGCGTTCGCGGGCATCTCCGTCAACACCGATTGGTACAACACGGCTTTGGGCCTGGCCATGGTGCTCGGCAGGTTCCTGCCGCTCATCCTGGTACTCGCGCTGGCCGGTTCCCTGGCCAAGCAGGGCTCGACGCCGGAATCCCTCGGCACGTTGCCTACCCACAGACCACAGTTCGTCGGCATGGTTGCCGGCGTCACGCTGATCCTGGTCGCCCTGAGCTTCCTGCCCGTGCTCGCGCTCGGGCCTCTCGCTGAAGGAATTCACTGATGTCCACCCCAACCATCGAAACGCAGTCAGCCCACCAGAAGGGTGCAGCGACCAACCGCATTCAGGGCGGCCTGCTCGACCCGAACATGTTGTGGAAGTCGCTGCCCGACGCACTGATCAAGCTCGACCCACGCACGCTGTGGCACAACCCGGTGATGTTCATCGTGGAGCTCGGTGCCGCGTGGAGCACCGTGCTTGCGATCACCGATCCGTCCTGGTTCGCCTGGCTGATCGTGGTCTGGCTGTGGCTGACGGTCGTCTTCGCCAACCTGGCCGAAGCGGTCGCAGAAGGCCGCGGCAAGGCCCAAGCCGAGTCGCTGCGCAGGACCAAGACCGCCACCATGGCCCGCCGCCTCACCGGATGGGAGCCAGGAGTTCCCGGCCGCGAGGAGGAGGTCGCTGCGCCGCTGTTGCAGCAGGGCGACGTCGTGGTGGTCGAAGCGGGTCAGCCGATCCCCGGTGACGGCGATGTCGTGGAAGGCATTGCCTCGGTGGACGAGTCGGCGATCACCGGCGAGTCGGCCCCCGTCATCCGCGAGTCCGGCGGTGACCGTTCTGCGGTCACCGGTGGCACCACGGTGTTGTCTGACCGCATCGTCGTGAAGATCACCCAGAAGCAGGGCGACAGCTTCATCGACCGGATGATCGCCCTCGTCGAGGGCGCCAACCGGCAGAAGACGCCCAACGAGATCGCGCTCAACATCCTGCTCGCATCGTTGACGATCATCTTCCTGTTCGCCGTCGCGACGCTGCAGCCATTGGCCATCTATTCCAAGGTGGGCAACCCCGGCGTACCGGATACCTTGGCGCTCACCAACGATGGCGTCTCCGGCATCGTGATGGTGGCTCTGCTGGTGTGCCTGATCCCGACCACGATCGGAGCGCTGCTCTCGGCCATCGGCATCGCAGGCATGGACCGGCTGGTGCAGCGCAACGTGCTGGCGATGTCGGGCCGCGCGGTGGAAGCCGCGGGCGACGTGAACACCCTGCTGCTCGACAAGACCGGAACGATCACGCTCGGCAACCGGCAGGCATCGGCGTTCGTACCGCTGGACGGCATCTCACCGGAGGCCCTGGCCGACGCAGCTCAACTGTCCAGCCTCGCCGACGAAACCCCGGAAGGCCGTTCCATCGTGGTGTTCGCCAAGCAGGAGTACGGCCTGCGGGCGCGCACCCCAGGCGAGCTCTCGAGTGCGCACTGGGTGGAGTTCACCGCGACGACCAGGATGTCGGGCGTCAACCTGGAGAACGGACACCGGCTGCGCAAGGGTGCGGCGAACTCCGTGGCCGAGTGGGTACGCGGCGAAGGTGGCGTCGTGCCAATGCAACTCGGTGACATCGTCGACGGCATCTCCGCCGCCGGCGGCACACCGCTGGTGGTCGGCGAGGTCGTCAACGGGACGGCATCGGTGCTCGGCGTCATCCACCTCAAGGACGTCGTCAAGCAGGGCATGCGCGAGCGGTTCGACGAGATGCGCCGAATGGGCATCCGGACGGTGATGATCACCGGTGACAACCCGTTGACGGCGAAGGCCATTGCCGACGAGGCCGGTGTCGACGACTTCCTCGCCGAGGCCACGCCCGAGGACAAGATGGCCCTCATCAAGAAGGAACAGGCCGGCGGCAAGCTGGTCGCGATGACCGGTGACGGCACGAATGACGCACCGGCCCTTGCACAAGCCGACGTGGGCGTCGCGATGAACTCCGGTACGTCGGCCGCCAAGGAAGCAGGCAACATGGTGGATCTGGACTCCGACCCCACCAAGCTCATTGAGATCGTCGAGATCGGCAAGCAACTCCTGATCACGCGTGGCGCACTCACCACGTTCTCGATCGCCAACGACATCGCCAAGTACTTCGCCATCATCCCCGCGATGTTCGTCGTGCTGTTCCCCGGCCTCGACGTGCTCAACGTGATGCGGCTGCACAGCCCGCAATCGGCGATCCTGTCCGCGGTCATCTTCAACGCGATCGTCATCGTCGCGCTGATCCCGCTGTCACTGCGCGGCGTGCGATACACCCCGAGCAGTGCCTCGAAGCTGTTGAGCCGCAACCTCTACGTCTACGGTCTCGGCGGCATCATCGCGCCGTTCATCGGGATCAAACTGATCGACCTGGTAATCCAACTCTTCCCGGGAATGTGACAATGAACTTCTCCAGCCTCGTCCGTCAACACTGGGCAGCGCTGCGCGCTCTCCTGGTGTTCACCGTCATCGTCGGCATCGCCTACCCCATCGTCATCTGGCTGATCGCCCAGATACCCGGACTGAGCAACAAGGCCAACGGCTCGATCATCGAGGTGGACGGAAAGCCGGTGGGCAGCAGCCTGATCGGCCAGTCGTTCACCGACTCCGACGGCAACCCGCTGCCCAGGTACTTCCAGAGCAGACCGTCGGCGGCCGGTGACGGTTACGACCCGCTGGCCACCAGTGCGAGCAACCTCGGACCGGAGAGCATCGTCGACACACCCGGCGACCCCTCGCTTCCCGAGGCCGACAACGGCTACAAGGCAAGCCTGCTCACGCTCGTCTGTTCACGCAGCGCCGCCGTCGGCAAGCTCGAGGGCATCAACGGCGCACGGCCGTTCTGCACCGGTGACGGTGTCGGTGCCGTGCTGTCGGTGATCGGGCCGCGCGACGCACGCGGCAACGTCGTCGACCCGACCCGCGTGATCAGTGTCAACGAGCCCTGCAGGACGACCACCACGCCGTTCCTGAACACCTACGAGGGTGTCCGCGTCGAATGCGCCAAGTTCGGCGACGACTACTCCGTCGGCCAGATCGTGCCCATCAAGGGCGCCGCGACCGACCCGCAGGTGCCTGCAGACGCGGTCACCGCCAGTGGTTCCGGTTTGGACCCCGATATCTCGGTGCCCTACGCCGACATTCAGGTGAACCGGGTCGCCAAGGCCCGCGGCATCAGTGTCGATCAGGTCCGGGAGGCGGTGCAGGCCCACGAGTATGGCCGCGATCTCGGATTCATGGGTGAGCCGCGGGTGAACGTGCTTGCACTCAACATCGAATTGGACCAGAAGTATCCGGTGAAGAGTTGACTGACCGGTGGATGATGAGCATGTGACGGAGCCCGAGTCGAAGGCCGACTACAAGCAGAAACGCGGGGAGCTGCGCATCTATCTGGGCGCAGCTCCCGGGGTTGGCAAGACCTTCGCGATGCTCGGCGAGGCGCACCGCAGGCTGGAACGCGGGACCGACGTCGTCGCCGCGGTGGTCGAGACGCACGGCCGCAAGAAGACCGCGGAGCTGCTCACGGGAATCGAGCTGATCCCGCCGCACTACGTCCACTACCGGGGTAGCAGCTTCCCCGAGCTCGACGTCCAGGCCGTGCTGACGCGCCAGCCGCAGGTGGTGCTCGTCGACGAACTCGCGCACACCAACACGCCCGGCAGCAAGAATCCCAAACGCTGGCAGGACATCGAGGAGCTGCTCGACGCGGGCATCTCGGTGATATCGACGGTCAACGTCCAGCACCTGGCAAGCCTCAACGACGTCGTCGCGCAGATCACCGGCATCGAACAGCAGGAGACGGTGCCCGACGAGGTCGTGCGTGAGGCCGCACAGATCGAGCTCGTCGACATCACACCGGAAGCGTTGCGCCGCAGGCTTTCACACGGAAACGTGTACGCCCCCGAACGCATCGACGCCGCGCTGACCAACTACTTCCGCCGCGGCAACCTGACCGCCCTGCGGGAGATCGCCCTGCTGTGGCTCGCCGATCAGGTGGACGCCGCGCTGGCGAAGTACCGCGCCGACAACAAGATCACCGACACCTGGGAGGCGCGCGAACGGGTCGTGGTCGCGGTGACCGGGGGTCCGGAGTCGGAAACGCTGGTACGTCGCGCATCTCGCATCGCGTCGAGGTCCGGCGCCGAGCTGATGGTGGTGCACGTCGTTCGGGGCGACGGACTTTCGGGTCTGTCAGGCGACCGCGGAGCGGGCGCAATAGACCGAGTGCGCGAGCTGGTCCTCAGTCTTGGTGCGACGTTGCACACGGTGGTCGGCGACGACGTCCCCGCTGCGCTGCTGGACTTCGCCCGCGAGATGAACGCCACCCAGCTGGTTCTCGGCACGTCACGCCGGTCGCGGTGGGCGCGCATCTTCGAGGAGGGCATCGGCGCGGCCACGGTGCAGAATTCGGGGAAGATCGACGTTCACATGGTGACGCACGAGGCGTCCAGCGGCGGGTTCTCGTTGTCATCGCTGACACCGCGGAACCGGCACCTGCTGTCCTGGTTGGCCGCCCTCGTGGTTCCGTCCGTCATCTGCGCGCTGATCGTCTTCGTGCTCGATCCCTATCTCGGCACCGCTGGTGAGAGCGCGCTGTTCTTCGTCGGGGTGCTGATCGTCGCTCTGCTCGGCGGCGTGGCGCCCGCCGCTCTCTCGGCGTTGTTGTCCGGGCTGCTGCTCAACTACTTCCTGGTCAGTCCGCGATACAGCTTCACCATCGCCGAACCCGACAGTGCGATCACCGTGGTGGTGCTGCTCGCGGTGGCAGTGGCCGTGGCGGCACTGGTTGACGGCGCGGCGAGCCGGGCACGGGAGGCCAGGCACGCGTCGCAGGAAGCCGAACTACTCGCGCTCTTCGCCGGCTCGGTGCTCCGCGGCGCCGACCTGACCACGCTGCTGGAACGGGTCAGGGAAACCTACTCGCAGCGCGCGGTCAGCCTGCTGCGCGACGGCCACGGAGTCATCGCCTGCGTGGGCACCGACCCCTGCGTAGACGTCGACATCGCAGACACGGCCATCGAGGTCGGTGACGATGAGTTCTGGATGTTGATGACGGGCAGGAAGCTGGCCGCCCGAGACCGCAGAGTGCTTGGGGCCGTTGCCAAGCAGGCGGCAGCGATGGTCAAGCAACGTGAGCTGACCGAGGAGGCCAGCAAGGCCGAGGCGATATCGCAGGCCGACGAATTGCGCCGCTCGCTGCTGTCTGCGGTCAGCCACGACCTGCGCACCCCGCTGGCGGGTGCGAAGGCCGCGGTGTCCAGCCTGCGCAGCGACGACGTCGGCTTCTCCGCCGAGGACACCGCTGAACTGCTGGCCACCGTCGAGGAGTCGATCGACCAGCTGACCGCGTTGGTGGGGAACCTGCTGGACTCGTCGCGATTGGCGGCGGGGGTGGTCCGGCCGGAGCTGCGCAGGACCTACCTGGAGGAGACCGTGCAGCGGGCGCTGCTCGGAATAAGCAAGGGAGCCACCGGTTTCGGTCCGGGGGAGAGCGAAGCGACCCGGGATATCTATCGCGCGGGGGAAGCACCAAAGGGGAAGACGCCGGTGGGCCTCGACAGGGTGAAGGTCGAGGTCGGTGATGCCGTAGCGATGGCCGACAGCGGTCTCCTCGAACGCGTGCTCGCCAACCTGATCGACAACGCGCTGCGATACGCCCCGGATAGCGTGGTACGGGTGAACGCAGGCCAGGTGGGCGATCGGGTGCTGATCGCGGTAATCGACGAGGGACCCGGCATCGCGCGTGGCACCGAGGAACAGCTCTTCGAACCGTTCCAGCGCCTCGGCGACACGCACAACAGCAGTGGCGTGGGCCTCGGCCTGTCCGTCGCAAAGGGCTTCGTGGAGGCGATGGGCGGCACCGTGATCGCCACCGACACCCCGGGAGGGGGTTTGACCATCGAAATCGATTTGGCCGCACCTCCCAAGGAGGAACGACCATGAACCCGCCGAAGACCAGGGTCCTCGTCATCGACGACGAGCCGCAGATCCTGCGGGCCTTGCGAATCAACCTGTCCGTGCGCGGCTACGAGGTCACCACCGCCGCGACCGGCGGTGCCGCGTTGCGCGCTGCCGCCGAGCACAAACCCGACGTCGTCGTCCTCGACCTCGGCCTGCCCGACATGTCCGGAATCGAAGTGCTGCAAGGCCTTCGCGGCTGGCTGACCGCACCCGTCATCGTGTTGTCCGCCCGCACCGACTCGGCAGACAAGGTCGGGGCGTTGGATGCCGGTGCCGACGACTACGTCACGAAGCCCTTCGGGATGGATGAGTTCCTGGCACGGTTGCGGGCGGCGGTCCGGCGAGGGGCCGCAGCGTCCGATACCGATGAGCCCGTCATCGAAACATCCTCGTTCACAGTCGATTTGGCCGCCAAGATGGTGACCAAGAACGGCTCGGAGGTACACCTCACGCCCACCGAGTGGGGCATGTTGGAGATGCTGGTGCGCAACCGCGGCAAGCTGGTGGGCCGTGAGGAGCTGCTCAAGGAGGTGTGGGGGCCTGCTTATGCCAAGGAGACCCACTACCTCCGGGTGTACCTGGCGCAGTTGAGGCGCAAGCTGGAGGACGATCCGTCGCACCCGGTGCACTTGTTGACCGAGGCGGGCATGGGTTACCGCTTCCAGGAATAGCGGTCAGCCCTTGACCGCCTGCAGGGTGTAGGTCAGCGGCATCCGGTCGCGCCCGCTGGCGAGGACGAACTCCTCTTCGAAGTCGGGGCTGCGAATCATCGCGTCGCCCAACGGGTTCCACGGCACCTCCCGATGTTCCTCCAGCGCGGTGACGGTCAGCCCGGCCTCGGTCAGCGCGGTGAAGATCTCGCCGAGACCGTGATTGAAGCTGACGGACTCGGGCACGGTGACGGCGCCGCTACCGGCGTAGCTGTCCTCTTCGACGAAAACCGTTCCCTCCGTCTCGAAGTACGGGTACTCGAGCACCAGCAGGCCGTCGGGCCTCGGGTCGCAGATCGCCCAGATCACGGGGTGGCCCTCCCGCATGAACAGCCGACCACCCGGACGCAGGAGGCCAGCAACCACGTCGGCCCAGCGCCGGATGTCGGGCAGCCAGCAGATTGCGCCGATGCCCGTGTAGACCACGTCGCAGCAATGCGCACCGAGCACCCCGACCGCGTCGTATGCGTCGGCCGCGACGAAGCGCACGTCGGCATTGGCTCTGCGGGCCAATGCCCTGCCCGCCTCCAATGCGGCAGGAGAGAAGTCCAACCCGGTCACCGAACGCGCGCCGAGCCGGGCGAGCGACACCGTGTCGGTACCGATGTGGCACTGCAGGTGTACGACGTCGCGACCGTCCAATCGGCCCAGCCGCGGCAGGTCGTATCGCACCACGTGCGATAGGTATTCGGGGTCGTCGAAGCCGGCGAGGTCGTAGCCGTCGGGAGCGGTGTGCACCGGCACCCGCGATTCCCAGTTGGCCAGGTTGATCCTGCGCCAGTCGTCGATCATTTCTCCATCCTCACAGCACGTGAGTGATTCGTGCACACACAGTTGCGACCAGCACAACTACGCGTGCACAAATCGCGTTAGGGGGAAGTCTCCTCGGCGAGCGCGATCAGCTTGGCGCGCACCAGGTCAGGATTCTCGTCGGCGACGAAGTGCCCGTGCTCGACCGGGTCGAACGTGTAGTCGTCGGCGTTCGCGGTCTTGGGGTCGGCAAGCGACGGGTGCACGGCGAAGTCGGCGGTGCCGAACAGAGCACGGATCGGAACGGTCGCCCGCCGAGTCTCGGGATGCCTTGCTGCCGCCGGTATCTCGCGCACCAGGAAGGTCCGGTAGGTATCCCTGCCGGTTCGCGCCACCACCGGGTCGCGGAACCGCTCCGAGTACACCCGCCGGACGTCAGGGGCGAGCCGATGCCTGCGAGGTCCCACGCCGTAGATGACCTTCTCCAGGTAGGGGGTCTTCTGCTGCAGCCACACCCCGATGGTGGCCATGAACGGTTGATACGCCAGCAGTCGCCAGAACTGCGGAAGCAGGATGCGCGGCGTCACCCAGGGATGGGCCATGTTGATCACCAGGTAGCCGTCGAACCGTTCGGGCGCGTCCAACACCATGCGATAGCCGACGAAGCCGCCCCAATCGTGGCCGACGAGCAAGACCCGGTCGAGTCCCATCGCGTCCATCAGGGCCAGCACGTCGGCGGCGACGTCGTCCTTGGCCCAGTCGTGCGGCGCGGGCCCCGACCAGCCGTACCCGGGCAGGTCGGGCGCAATGATGCGAAGCCCCGGCGGCGGGTCGGCCAGCAGGCCCCGGTACGCCCAGTGGTGTTGCGGCCAGCCGTGCAGGGCCAGCACCGGGCGGCCGTCCTCGGGGCCGGACTCGGTGACGTGGAACCGGACCCCGCGCGCCTCGACGAACGAGCGGCGTACGCCCGCGATGGCGGGCGGCTCGCTGCTTGTTGACACTGCGTCAGTAACCATGCCTGAACTATAGAAACCCGTCGATCGGCCAGACAAGGCCGGGCCACGCGCTACCGTGCGGTCTATGGCCGGGTCCAAAGACGGATACAAAGCAATGTTCGACGCCAGCATCGAAGACCCATGCGCATTTTGGGCCGACGCCGCCCGCGCGGTGACGTGGACTCGCGAGCCACTGCGCATCCTCGATGACTCCAATCCCCCGTTCTACCGGTGGTTCCCGGACGGCGAGCTCAACACCTGCGCCAATGCGCTGGACCGTCACGTCGACTCCGGGCGCGGCGATCAGGCGGCGCTGATCTACGACTCACCGGTCACCGACACCAAGCGCACGTACACCTATCGCGAACTGCTGGACGTCACCGCGCGCTTCGCGGGCGTACTGCGCGGCCTCGGCGTCCACAAGGGCGACCGCGTGGTGATCTACATGCCGATGGTGCCCGAGGCGGTCATCGCCATGCTGGCCTGCGCGCGGCTCGGCGCCGTGCACTCGGTGGTGTTCGGTGGGTTCGCCGCACACGAACTCGCGGCCCGCATCGACGACGCCCAGCCCGCCGTCGTGGTGTCCGCGTCTTGCGGCATCGAGCCGACCCGCACCGTCGACTACAAGCCGATGCTCGACGCCGCACTCGACAAAGCCGAGCACACCACCCCGCACTGCGTCATCGTGCAGCGCGAACAGCACCCCTGCGAGCTGGTGCCCGGCCGGGACGTCGACTGGCACGACGCGATCGCCGGCGCCGAGCCGGTCGACCCCGTTCCCGTGGCCGCGACCGATCCGCTCTACGTGCTGTACACGTCGGGCACCACCGGCAAACCCAAGGGCATCGTCCGCGACAACGGCGGGCACGCCGTCGCGCTGCTGTGGACCATGCGCCACGTCTATGACACCAACCCCGGCGAAGTGTATTGGGCCGCTTCGGATGTCGGCTGGGTCGTCGGTCACTCCTACATCGTCTACGGGCCGCTCCTGCTCGGCGCGACGACCGTGCTCTACGAGGGCAAGCCCGTCGGCACCCCCGATGCAGGGGCGTTCTGGCGAGTCGCCGCAGAGCACGGCGTCAAGACGTTGTTCACCGCCCCGACCGCCATGCGCGCCATCAAGAAGGAAGACCCCGACGGTGCGCATCTGGACCGCTACGACCTGTCCGGGCTGCGCTACCTGTTCCAGGCGGGCGAGCGGCTCGATCCCGGCACCTACCACTGGGCGTCGCAGCGACTCGGCATCCCCGTGATCGACCACTGGTGGCAGACCGAGACCGGATGGTCGATCGCCGCGGGCCCGATGGGCATCGAGGCCCTGCCCGTCAAGCCGGGCTCCGCGACGGTGCCGATGCCCGGCTACGACGTCCGCGTCCTGCGCCAGGACGGCACCGAGTGCGACGCCGGCGAGGAGGGTGCGATCTGCGTGAAACTGCCGCTGCCCCCTGGCACGTTGCCGACGCTGTGGGGCGCCGACGATCGCTACGTGGCGTCCTACCTCTCGGCGTTTCCCGGCTACTACCTGTCCGGCGACGGCGGCTACGTCGACGACGACGGTTACCTATTCGTGATGGGCCGCACCGACGACGTCATCAACGTCGCAGGTCACCGATTGTCCGCCGGCTCGATCGAAGCGGTGCTCGCCAACCATCCAGCGGTCGCCGAATGCGCGGTGATCGGCGTGGCCGACGATCTCAAGGGCCAGGTGCCGCGGGGACTCGTGGTGCTCAAGGCAGGTGCCTCCGCGGACGGCGTTGTCGACGAACTCGTCGCGGACGTGCGGCGGAGCATCGGCCCTGTGGCCAGCCTGAAGCGGGTCGACGTGGTTGCGGCGCTGCCCAAGACCCGTTCGGGCAAGATCCTGCGCAAGACGATGCGCGGCATCGCCGACGGGCGCGACGAAGCACCACCGTCGACCATCGAGGACGCCAGTGTCCTCGACGCGTTGAAGCCCGTGCTGCAGTCCTGACGGTGTCACGGTTCGGCCGCAGCGGTTCCCCCTCAGCGTGATCCGAACTATTGTGAAGTAGTCATATGTTGATGCTTGTCTGAGCCAGCAGAGGAACAGCAATGCGCGCTTCAGAGGTCAAGGCAGGGTCGGGTTGCACGTGTCATTGCAACGCGTGCGACGGCGGTCACCACTGCGGAAACCCGCCAAACTGCAACGTACGCAAGTAAAGATCGCTGGACGTCCGGTTGTTGCACGGGTCGCGCGAGCAGGTCCGTCAACAACCGTGCTTTCGGTGAGCCACCAGTCAAGCGATCGACAGCGCAATGCCGTCGAGGATGTCGTGCTCGCTGACGACCAGTTCGTCGATCCCGGCACGACTGCCTAGCTCACGGGCCAACTCCTCGACGATGATCGCGCCACCGCCGATCACGTCGACACGCCCCTCGTGCATGGGGCCCAGAGCGGCGCGCTGCTTGCGCGTCATCGAGATCAGATCGCCACACACGGTCAGCAGTTCGTCGAATCCCACCCGCGACAGGTGGATCGCATCGGGGTCGTAGGTCACCATCCCCTGAGCCAGCGCCGACAGCGTCGTCATGGTGCCCGCCACGCCCACCCACGTCTTGGCGCCCTCGACGGGTACCGCCCCTAGCGCTTCGGATAGCGCGTCACGCACCACGATTCGAGCCTGCTCGATCTCGGCGGCGGTCGGCGGGTCCGAGTGCAGGCAGCGTTCGGTGAGTCGCACGCAACCGATGTCGGCGGAGAAGCTGGCCGTCACTCCCCCGGCATCGCCCACCACCACCTCGGTCGAGCCGCCGCCCAGATCGACGACGATGAAAGGCGCTGCAGCGTCATCCAATTCACCGACCGCTCCGGTGAACGACAGCGCCGCCTCCTCGGTTCCGGTGATCACCTCGGCCACCGCACCGGGCACCACGGTGCCGAGCAATTCGGCGGTCATCGCAAAGAACTCCTCGCGGTTGCTCGCATCCCGCGCGGCGGACGTCGCGACCATCCGCACCTTCTCGGCGCCGTGCACGCGCAACTCGTCGGCGTACTCCGCGAGTGCCGCGCGCGTGCGGGTCAGCGCGGCGGGCGCGAATTGCCCTGTGGCGTCGACACCTTCGCCCAGCCGCACGATGCGCATCTCGCGATGCACGTCGCTTAGCCGGCCGTCCTCCACGTCGGCGATCAACAACCGGATCGAGTTGGTCCCGCAGTCGATCGCTGCGACTCGTTTTGCTCCTCGCGTGCGCGGGACACTCACGTCCAGCTCTCCC
>JAOPVF010000500.1 GCA_025963195.1 Mycobacterium sp.
CACTGTCATCGGGATTTCACGCCATTCAGATGCCCGGTGGACCGGAACAGACCGCACTGCTGTTGACGCTCGCCGGCCGGTTCAAGCCGAGCCACGGCAGCGTGACGGTGCTTGGTGACACCAAACCGCGTGCCATCCGCAGGCACTGCGCAATCGCGGCGTTCGACGACATCGACGAACTGGACGAGTCGGTGACCGTGAAGACCGTGCTCGCCGAGCAGCGGCGGTGGCTGGCGCCGTGGTACTCACGGGTGCCCATCGAGGCCGGCCGGGTTGAACTGGACTTGGTGTTCGGCGAGATCCCCCCGCCCTCTGCCGACACCTTCATCGTCGAATTGTCCGACCTGGAGCTGTTCTTACTGCGGATCACGTTGGCACTGCTGTCGGGACGTCCGATTCTGGTGGTCGGGGATCTCGAACAGGTCCGTGACATCTCACGACGTGCAGTCGCGGTCGAGCGACTCGGTGCGATCGCGACGCAACGCACGGTGATCGTCGGCGTGACCAATCCGCTGGGCACCAAAGCCCCCGATCACGATCTGCACGATCACCGCATGCTGAACGAAAGGGACTGACGATGCTTGCTGGACTCGCATTCGGTTCGGAGATCAAGCGTTTCGGCCGCAACCGGATGACGCGCATCGCGATCGTGGTGCTCGTGCTGCTGCCGCTGGTGTACGGGGCGCTGTATCTGTGGGCGTTCTGGAACCCGTTCGGCAACGTGGACAAGATGCCCGTCGCCCTGGTCAACGCCGACCGTGGGACCGTCGTCTCCGGCCAGCAGATCAACGCGGGCGCCGAGATCGCCAGGGGCCTGACGGCCGACAAGAGCCTCGACTGGCACGTGGTGGACGCCGAGGAAGCACGCAGTGGCGTCCGACACGGCAAGTACTACTTCATGCTCGAGTTGCCCCCGGACTTCAGCGAAGCGGTCGCCTCGCCGATGACCGGGCAGCCGAAGAAGGCCGACATGGTCGTGGTGTACAACGACGCCAACAACTACATCTCGTCGAGCATCGGCCGCAGTGCGATGACCCAGGTACTCAACGCGGTATCGTCCAGGATCTCCGGGCAGGCCGTCAATCAGGTGCTGTCTCAAGTGGTTTCGTCCGGCGCAGGCATCAAACAGGCCGCCGACGGCGCCCAGCAGCTCGCCGACGGCGCGGCGAGGCTCGACACCGGCATCGAGCAGGCCGACGACGGCGCCGGCCGGTTGGTGTCCGGTCTGGACACCGCACGTTCGGGCTCGGCGCGGCTCGCGTCAGGCGCTCAGCAGCTCTCGACGGGAATCGATCAGGCCACCGACCCCCTGCTCAAGCTGACCAAGGCCCTTTCGCTGATCGGCGGCAACACCGATCAGCTACAGAACGGCGCCGTCGCGATCGGGCAAGCCGCCGACCAGATAGGCGCGATCGCAGCCTCGCAGGACGCCGCCGCCTCCGTGGTCGCGTCGGTGATCCAACAGCTGTCGACTAGCCCGGATCCGGTGGCCGGCGGCGCCGCCGAGACTCTGCGCGGGCTGCAGGGCCAGCTCCAGGCGCATCAGTTCACACCCCAAATCCATCAGCAGTTGACCGACGCGCAGAACGCCGCGATATCGCTGACGTCGACGCTGCGCCCACCAGGCAGTCCTCTGCAGTCGGCCCTCGATCAGGTGGGCAGCACCGGACAAGAGCTGACCGGCAAGCTGAACCAACTACGCGACGGTGCCCGGCAACTCGCCTCGGGAGGAACCCAATTGTCCCGCGGCATCGTGCAGCTCGACGACGGCGCACGGCAACTCAAGTCAGGCACCGCACAGCTCAAATCCGGCTCGGCACAACTCAAGACCGGGTCTGCCGAGCTGGCCACCAAACTCGGTGACGGCGCCAAGCAGGTACCCACCTGGACGCCACAGCAGAAGAACGCGATCGCCGACACCATCGGCGGGCCCGTGCAACTCAACGTCGCCGACGACAACCCAGCACCCAACTTCGCCACCGGCATGGCCCCGTTCTTCCTCACGCTTGCCCTGTTCTTCGGCGCGCTGGTGCTGTGGATGGTGCTGCGGCCGTTGCAGAGTCGTGCGATCGCCGCCGAGGTGCTCGCGATCCGCGTGGTGCTCGCCAGCTACCTGCCCGCGGCGGCCATCGGGGTTCTTCAGGCGATCATCCTGTACTGCGTGGTGCGGTTCGCCCTCGGCATGCAGGTGGTGCACCCGGTCGCGATGTTGGGTTTCATGATCCTGGTGTCGTTCGCGTTCGTGGCCGCGACACAGGCGATCAACGCGCTCGTCGGCCCAGCGGTGGGCCGCGTCCTGATCATGGCGCTGCTCATGCTGCAACTGGTCAGCGCCGGCGGCATGTACCCCGTCGAAACCACGTCCCAGCCCTTCCAGACGCTGCATGGCTTCGATCCAATGACCTTCGGCGTCAACGGATTGCGACAGCTCATCCTCGGCGGCATCGACGGCCGGCTGTGGCAGGCGATCATCGTGCTGATCGGCATATGGGCTGTCGCACTGGCGCTCTCCTGCCTGTCCGCCCGACGTGACCGACTCTGGAGTCTCGAGCGGCTGATACCCGCGATCAAGATGTGATCGAGGTCAGAGCAAGACTTCAGTTCAGAGCACGACTTCGATCAATCGCGGCCCGCGTTCGCGCATCGCGGCCCCGAACTGGTCGCTGAACTCCTCGACCGTGCGGGCGCGGCTGCCCTCCATTCCCAGGCCCGCGGCCAGGCTGAGCCAATCCAGGGTCGGATCATGCAAGTCGAGCATGGACAACGCCTTGGGCCCCGGATGTTCGACACCAACCCGCATCAGTTCGACGTTGAGAATGGCATAGGAATGGTTGGCGAAGATGACCGTTGTGACGTCAAGGTTTTCGCGGACCTGCGTCCACAGCGCCTGCAGGGTGTACATGGCGCCGCCATCGCCGTGTAGGCACACGACTTTGCGGTCGGGGCAGGCCACGGCGGCGCCGGTGGACAGCGGGATCCCCTGTCCGATCGAGCCACCGGTGAGTGCGAGGTAGTCGTGGGGTGCCGCGTGTGCGGTGGCCGCACCCAACCCCAACCCGGACGTGGCCGCTTCGTCGGAGATGATGGCCCCTTCGGGCAGCCAATGGCCGATCACCGCGGCGGCCGTGAAGGCGTTCAGCTGCCAGCCCGGTGGGCAGCTCGGGCGGCCGCAGCTGCGCGACCACAGCATTCTCTCGCGTTGCGCCGACGGCCTCGGCGAGGGCCTGCAACGCCGCTGTCCCGTCTTCGTGAGGACGGGCAAGGTGCAGGATGCGGCAATCCTCGGGGGTGCACCACGACGGTTTGCCCGGGTAGGCGAAGAACGACACCGGCGGGTTGGCGCCGACCAGGATGAGCGCCTCGACGCCCGCCATGTAGTCGACGATCTGCTCGGCGAAGTACGGGATCTGCTCGATGAGCGGCCGGCCCGCTCCGCGCTGCCAGCGCGGCGCGAACGTGTCGCACGCGACCCGGGCACCCGTCGCCGCGGCCACCTGCGCCGCGGCGCGAAGGCCCGGTTCCTTCAGCGCCGCACCGCGGATGAGGATCAGCGTGTTCTTCCCCGACATGGCGGCCTGGGCCGCCTGACTGACGGCAAGCTCGCTCACCGGCTCGGCGGTGGGGCGCGGCAGCGGCGTCGCCGCACCTTCGGCGTCCGACCATGCGGTGTCCGCGGGCAGAATCAACGTCGCAATCTGCCCCGGCGGTTGCAGTGCCGCCTGCACGGCGAGGGCGGCATCCGATGCCACGTCCTCGGCCCTGCGCGACGAGCGCATCCAGCCGGACACGGGCCTGGCGAACCCCTCGACGTCGGAGGCGAGCGGAGAGTCGTACTGCTGGCGGTAGGTGGCGTGGTTGCCGACGATGTTGACGACGGGGGTGGCCGCCTTTCGCGCATTGTGCAGGTTGGCCAGCCCGTTGGCCAGGCCAGGGCCAAGATGCAGCAGCGTCGCTGCCGGCGATTCGGCCATGCGGCCGTAGCCGTCGGCCATGCCCGTCACCGCACCTTCGAAGAGGCCGAGGATCGTGCGCATGCCCTCGACCTCGTCGACGGCGGCCACGAAGTGCATCTCCGAGGTGCCAGGGTTGGCAAAACACGTCGTGACACCGCACGCCACCAGGGTGCGCACCAGGCTCTCGGCGCCATTCACGATTAATGTCCCTCCAGCGCAACGCGTTCGAAAGCCTAGTTGCACTGGTGTGAGGGACGTGCCCGTTCTGGTCGATTCACCTGCCGCGCTCGAGACCAATGACTACCTGTACGTGCTCGTCACTGGACTGGCGTTTTTACCCCCGGAAGGAGCGGGAACGCGCGTGGCGGTCCGGTCACATCGCCGTCACTGAGGGGCGCCTCCGCTCGAGTTCAGACGGCTTGCCGCGTAGTCGGCAGCCTGGCCGGTCAGCCCGTTCACCGCGTAGAGGGTGTGCGCGGCGTTGTCACCGCCGGTTGGCGAGCAGATCGGATCGTTCGGGATGCAGATGTCGGTGGTCTTCCCCGAATAGAGGCGGCCCACCGAGATCGGCGGCGCTCCCGTGTAGATCTGCTGCAAGAACCCGCTGGATGGCTTTCCGAAGAGTGCGACCGCGGCGACGTGGTTGGCCACCTCGGGCGCCATCGGCCCGGTGATGCCGGGCGGCAGTGTGTAACCAGGGGGTATCGAGTCCTCGGTGGTGTAGGCCATCACGGCCGCCCCCTGGGAGTAGCCACCGAGCACCATCTTGGTCTTCGGGCAGCTCGTCGCGATGTCGCGGATCCTGTTGCTCGCGTCGATCACACCCGCAGCGGCAGTGGAGAAGTCGAGCGATGCCGGATAGTTCACCGGATACACGTCGACCGACTTGTCGCCGAGTTGCGCGCGGAGCGCGTCGACGAAGGCCTGCCCGGTGTCACC
This sequence comes from Mycobacterium sp., assembly GCA_025963195.1. GTDB lineage: Bacteria > Actinomycetota > Actinomycetes > Mycobacteriales > Mycobacteriaceae > Mycobacterium. The sequence goes on from JAOPVF010000500.1 coordinate 4,893, forward strand.
GACGCCTGGCGGCTCGAACGTGCCGCGCGCGAATATCACCTCGACATCCGAACAAGGAGCAGCGGACGCGGACGGCATGCCGATCACTGGGCCCACGAGCCCCGCGAAGGCAACCACCGCAATACCGAACAGACGACTGATCACGCTCATTGCAACTCCCCCGCCCTATTTCTGGTTTCCCGACCCGGCGCCTGGCCTCAACTGCCCGCTCCGCGGAGTATGCAAATTCTTACCCGTAAACGCACCGGGCGAAACCCAGAATGCGGCTCGTGACGGACACCACATCCGCGACCTCGCCTTGCGTGGGAATCCGACGACGCGACACGCCCGCTGGGTGTCAGCGGACGAGGACGGTGCGCCCGCCGTCGTGTGTGCTCCGCGCAATGACGGCGCCGGCGAGATCGTCGAAGGACACGGTTCGGTGCACACGGCTGGCGAGACGGCCCGCGGCGACCTTGAACAGGAGATCCGCCAGCTCGTGCCCGCTGGGGGCGACCGTCGTCGGAGAAAAGGCCCCATGCGCGTCGAAGGTCGATCCGTCGGCGGAGGAGGTGAACCTTCCGTCCGGCCGCACCACACCCGCGACGACCGAGTGGTGTCCTGCGACGTGGATGGCGGTATCGACGCCGCCACCAAACAGGCTCCGCACCTTGTCAATTGAACGGTTGGCGCTTGTTCCATCCGGAATGACGACGTCGGCACCGAGATTCAACGCCAAGTCAATCTGCTCCGGCGGGGTGATGGCCGCGACGACCGCGCCACGTGCCTTCGCCAGCTGTAGCGCGAATCCGCCGACCCCGCTCACGGGGCCGTGGACCACCATGCGCCCCAGAGGTGCCGATCCGAGCGCGTCGATCGCATGGAACGCCGTCATCCCCGCCAAGCCCACGGCGGCGGCCTGCACGACGTCGACACCGTCGGGGACGGGCGCGAGCAGCCTTGCCGGCACCGCTACCTTGTCGGTGAACGTGCCCGGTAGACCAGCATGTTGCGGCGCCAGAACCCCGGCCGCCAGCATGCCGACCTCGATGTGGTGTACGTCGTCGCCGACGGCGACCACCCTGCCCACGAAGTCGCGACCCAGCAAGATGGGCGCCAATTGGTCAGTCGCAGCGAGGTAGCGCCCGCGGACGGCGGCCCGGTCGAAGTCGTTGATCGATGCGGCGATCACGTCGACGACGACGCCATCGGGGGCGGCGGTCGGCTCATCGACGTCGAAGAGGCGGGGCATGAAGTCCGGCCCGGTTACTCCCATTGCCTTCATCGCTGATCCTCTTTCCTGCTCTGGACCCTTGGCCCTCCTCTCGGTTAAACACTTAAGCGTGAGCAGCATTCCCGGTTCAACGATTAAGTTAAGATGAGGACATGAGTACCGCCGACACGACTCGCTGGCTGGACCCGCAGGAGCAGCAGGTCTGGGCGCAGCTGTCGACGATGGTCCTGCGGTTGCAGCCGGTGTTGAGCGCACAACTGCAGCGCGAGTTCGGGATCAGCCAGTACGAGTACCTGATCCTGGCGCGGCTGTCGGAGGCGCCGAAGACGAGACTCCGGATGAGCGTTCTCGCCACGATCGCGGGCAGCTCATTGCCGCGGTTGTCCCAGGCCGTAGGCCGTCTGGAGAAACGCGACTGGGTATCGCGTCGGCCAGATCCAGAGGACAGTCGCTACACCCTTGCAGTGCTGGCCCCCGCAGGCCTTCGCAGCCTGAAGGAAGCCGCCCCGTCACACGTCGCCGCAGTGCGCGAGCTGGTGTTCGACCGCTTGACGCAGGCTCAGGTTCGTCAGCTTGGCACGATTTGTCAGCGCATCATCGACGGTCTGCCCGCGGACGACAGCTGGCCAATCAGCGCACCATCCTGAGCCGCACCCTTGCTCAAGTGGCGTAGATCACTTGACTTCGCGGAATCGTCGGTCCGGTATCCCACTTGTACGTGCCAGGAAGCCACTTAAACATTGAAGTGGCGACAAGTGGAACTTCGAAGGGGAGCCGGATCATGAACACACCACAGGTAGCCAGAAAGGGCACCTTCAACCGTGCGGTGCTGTCGGCCTTCTTCGCCGCGCTCGCCGTCGCAGGCATCTTCGCCGGCTCGTTCGTCGCCCCGGCCGGATGGTCCGCACAGGCGCGTGCCGCCGACGACGCGTGCGCCAACGTCGAGGTCCTGTTCGCCCGCGGCACGAACGAGGCACCCGGTGTCGGCGCCACCGGCCAAGCCTTCGTCGACGCGCTGAACGCTCGCATGCCCGGCAAGTCGATCGCGGTGTACCCGATCAACTACCCGGCGTCGCTGAACTTCGGACAAGCCACCGAGGGCATCGCCGACGCAAGCAACAAGATCCAGTCGATCGCCACCAGCTGCCCCGACACCAAGATCGTGCTCGGCGGTTACTCCCAAGGCGCCGCAGTCGCCGGCTACACCACCGCCGACAGCGTCCCCGCCGGCATCGATCTGCCCGCAGGCCTGACCGGCCCGATGGCTCCTTCGGTCGCCCCGCACATCGCATCGGTGGTGCTGTTCGGAACTCCCGACCCCTGGTTCATGAACCTGGTCGCCCGCGACGCACCGGCGATCGACATCGGCTCGGCCTACGCACCCAAGACCCTGCAACTGTGCGCCACCGGCGACCCGGTCTGCTTCCCCGGTGGGCTGGACCGCTCCGCGCACAGCTCCTACAAGGACAACGGAATGGCCGTCCAGGCAGCCGACTACGTGGCGAGCAAGTTGGGTGCTCCCGCCCCGTCGGCCACGGTGCAGCAGACCGCAGGTCAGGTCGACACCGACCAGTCCGCCGCCGCCCCCGAGACCGAGATCGACGCCCCGCTCGGCAACTGAATGACACCGCCACCACGGTGGTAACGGGCCAACGGCCGGAAGTGAGTCCCCAGGACCACTCCCGGCCGTTGGCCCATTTAGCGGTGGCGTTGGCCCATTTGGCGATGAGAATGTGCTCTAGGGCTGACGTGCGGCCCCCAATGGCCTTACCCTTCGGCGATGAGATCATTCGTCTCCGCCCTCTCAGCGTTGCTGTTGGCGACCGTGTGCTCCTCTTGCGGCATCGCCGACGGCGCATCCAACTCGACCGTCGTGCGAGCCAGCTCCGACGTGCCGGAGACGCTCTCGGCCGCCGTGGCAGCGGCACAGGCAAACGCCGATCGCTTCTCGGCGGGTGATTTCGCCGGGGTGTGGCACCGCATGTCGCACGAGGTCCGCGACAAGATCAGCCAGGACGACTTCGTGACCTTCTACGAAACCTGCAAGAAGGCGGGCCCGACGATCCGGGTCGACGGGGTGAGCCTGGACGCTGCGGCAGGCACGGCAGTCGTGCGCATGGACGTCGGAGACACCGAGCAACCTCGGATCATGCTCTTCGAGGACGGCACCTGGGTCATGAAGCCCACCCCTGGCTTCGCGGCGCATCTCGGCCAGCCGGTCGCCCAGATCGTCGCCGAAGAGAAGTCCGCGGGACTCTGCCCAAACTGATCCCACCGCCCCACTCGGGCAGCTAACTGAGACCGCGGCGCCTCCTTACCAGGCCTGACCGGCAGCCGACCGGACATCCTTGCGCGATCACGGCTAACATAGAGTCGTTGCATCGGCTAACGAAGCTGTTACCTGGCTCACGATTTCACGAAACCCTCACTGGCCATTCGTAATTCGTGAACCGCGGTGTTCCAGAAGGCCATTTCGACCGCCGCCGCCGGAACAAACCCCGCTCGGAAGGAGTTTCAGCACCACGTGCCCGACCCGACCCCCTCGACTAGCCGGCCGAATCGCATCCCGTATTGCCAGCTAATTCACAGTTTCGAGCAAAGCTGATGCGCCAAGGCCCACTCGCAGGCCGTTATCCGGCCGTCGCCGCCATGGTCACGCTTGCGTTGATCCCGTACCTGGCGCTGTCCGCGGCGATCGACCCATTGGTGCCGATCATCTCGGACCAGTTGCACATGACCGCCCAGGAGATGAGCCTCAGTTCGGGTCTGGGCAACGCGGCGTACGCCGTGGGCACCGTGCTGGCGGTGCAGTTCGCGCAACACTTGCCGCAGCGCAGGATGCTGCTTGGATACGCGGTAGTGCTAGTGCTGGGCTCGGTGCTCGCGGCCGCCGCACCCAACGCGGGCACGTTCATCAGCGGCCACGTGCTGCAGGGGCTGGCGACCAGCATGCTGCTGATCGCGGCCGCGCCTCCGCTCACCATCGGATTCCCGAGAGACAAGCTGCGGAACACCGCCGTGATCATGAACATGTGCGTGTTCGGAGCGGTTGCCCTCGGTCCGTTCATCGGTGGCGTGCAGGCCGAGTCACACGCGTGGCGCCCCTTGTTCTGGATCGTCGCCGCGATCGCGTTGGTGGCCCTGATCCTCGCCGCGCTCACGTTCGACGACGCACCGCCCGCCGACCTCGACGCGCCGCGTGACCTGCTGGCGATCGCACTGGCGGCCGTCGGATGTACGGCGGCCTTCGTCGGCGCCGCGCAACTGACCAGCCACGGATTCGGTGATGCCGCGGTGACGGTACCGATGCTCGGCGGCCTTGCCTTGATCGTGGTGCTGATCGTCTACCAATTCCGTGCTCGCCGACCGCTTTTGACGGTCCGCACGATGCTGACGAGTGCGATCCCGGTGGCGGGCGTCGGCGTCGCGCTGTTCGCCGCGGCCGCGTCGGTGGCGGCGACGGTGCTGACGGCCAACGTCTTCCTGCGCACCTACAGCCCGGTCCACGTCGGGCTGCTGTACCTGCCGGAACTCGGCGGCGCCATCGTGATGGCGGTCGTGTTCGGGGCGGTCATCTCCCGACGTGCCATGCACTACCTACCGCTCGTCGGCATGGCGTTCTTGGCGGCCGGGATCCTGGTGTTCCGGCTCGCGCTACCCGCCAGCCAGCCGCTGGCCCTGCTCGGCGCCGCACTGACCGGGCTTGCGCTCGGCGCCACCGTCGCACCCGCACTCTTCGTCGCGGGCTTCTCGCTGCAGTCGAACAGCCTGCAGCGCGTCTTCGCGATCATCGAACTCCTGCGGGCGGTGGCGGCGTTCCTGGTGGCGCCGGTCTTCGTCCACTTCGCGGTGACGTTCTCGGGTGACGTCGTCGTCGGCACCGGTATCGCACTGTGGATCGGGTTCGGGCTCGCGATCGGCGGCGCCGTGTTCGGGGTGGCGGTCTACGTGCTCAGTGGCGCCCGTCCCCAACCACCCGACCTGGACCAATTCCTCGACGGCGAATCCCCCGCCTGGTACTCGCCGCCGCTACTGGCGCGACTCAGGAAGGGTCTGCCACCCCAGGCCGAACCCGCACCTGCCGTCACGACGCCCGTGCCGCCGGCGACGCCGATCCCCGTGGGCCCAGTGGTGTTCGCCTACGACGGATCCGATCTCGCCGCCTTCGCCATCCAACGGGCCGCGACCCAGTTGCCGCCAGGACGCGACGCCCTCGTCGTGTGCGTCTGGCAGCCCGTCGACGTGGGATTCACACCAACCGACGCCGGACACTTCGACGCCGACCAGGCCACCGAGGTACGGCAGGCCGCCGAACGGACGGCCGCCCATGGGGCGTCACTGGCCGTCGCCGCCGGATTCCAGGCGTGCAGCAAGGCCGTCGAGGCTGCGCCGACCTGGAAGGGCATCGTGACGGCCGCCGACGAACACCAAGCGAGCTTGATCGTGCTCGGACCGCACCGCCGCAACGGGCTGTTGGGACATCTGCAGGGCAGCGTGGCGGCCGCGGTCGTCGCACACACCAGCACCCCGGTCCTCATCGTCCCCCAGATCGTCCCTCTGCTCTCGGTGACCTCGAACCTCTGCGCAACGGCTGGCTGACCCAGCAACGGTTCATCGGGTACGTGCGGCGGTCTGAAAGTCCACGGGGACACGGGTTCCGGTGCGCGCGGAGTCGAGGATCGATTGGCACACCGCCAGAGCCTTCACCGCGTCGTGGCCGTCGACGACCGGGCGGCCGTCGCCGACGACGGCGCGGACGAAGTGTTCGATGGTGATGTCGTAGGTGTGCCTGCGGTCGGGCACGTCGACCTCGATCTCACCCCTTGCGGTGCGTAGCAGCACCGTGCCGATTGGCTCCGGAGTCATCACCTCGGGGGCGACGATGCTGCCCTCCTCGCCGTGGACCTCGAGATAGGTGGGGGTGTGCGGCGTCGTGAATGCGTCGTGGAATCGAACGAGCACGTCGTCCTCGTACCGGATCACGGCGGCCGACGCGTCCTCGGCGGCGGTGTCCCATCGTCCTTGCCGCACCGCGATGGCGACGGTTTCCAAGGCCCTGGTGCCCAGCAGCGGATTGACCACCGATGCGTCGTGACACGACAGATCCATGACCACCCCGGCCCCAGACCCGTCACCGAGCCGCCAGCCGCGTAGCCGTTCGGGCAGCAGTGAGGTGTGGCGCACGTTCACCGAGAGCACGCGCCCGATGGCCCCATTGCGCACCAGCTCCCGGACCGCGCGGTGGGTGCCTGCGGCGGGCAGGTGGTGGTTGACCCCCAGCACGATGCCGTGCGCGGCACACGCGGCGACGATCTGCCGGGCGCTGTCGAGATCGACCGACAGCGGCTTCTCGCACAGCACGTGCTTTCCGGCAGCGGCGGCCGCCTCGGCATGAGCCAGGTGTTGCTCGTTGGTACTGGAGATGTAGACGGCATCGACGTTGGGGTTGGCAAGCAGTCCGCCGAGGTCGAAAACACCGTTCTGCGAGGGTATTTCGTTGCGGACCGCGAAGTCGGCGGCGTGGTCGGCGTTGCTGCTCGCCAGACCGAGGATGCGTTGGTTCATCCGCCGCAACGCGGGAATCATCAGAGTGTGGGCGATGTCACTGGCGCCGATCAGACCCCAGTTCAGCGTTGCGCAATCCGACATGTCCTCATCTTGCCGCCTTGCCCGCGGGGTGACACGAAGAAACTGGCCGTGGCGCACCGGAATGGTGGGCCACGGCCAGATGAGCGTTGCCGATCAGAATGGGATGTCCACGAAGCCGTCCGTGGTGCTGACCTCGTCGTGGTTGTCGACGGAGTAGTGGGGCAACGTGGGGGTATTGGTAACGACGTAGGCCTGCGCTGGTCCGGCGAAACCCATGACGGCTGCGGCCAGACCACTGGCGACCAATGTGGCGAATCCGAACTTCTTCATCTCACTGCCTTCCTCTGCCTTCGGCCACGTTCCTCTAACCTCTTTGGCCGATATGAGGGGTTAAACAGGCAGTTCAGGCGGTTAATTCCCGTGGCAGGAACTGATCGACGGTTGGCAGGAACCGACCGCTTCTGACCACTATCCGCGGCTAGCGGCGATGCCTGCGAAGACCTGTGGCACCCGCGTGCACCGCATTCGTCACCGCCTCGATGATCGGACTGTCCAACTTCCAGCACTGCCAGTACAGCGGCACGTCGAGATGCGCATCGGAGATGCGGACGAACGAGCCCTCGGCCACCGCCGGACCCGCCGTCTGCTCCGGATACATGCCCCACCCCAGGCCGGCCCGCACTGCGGCCCGAAAGCCCTCTGCCGTCGGCACGAAGTGCACCGGAGGGCTGATCGCTCTGCGAAACACCTTGCGCAGCAACATGTCCTGTAACGCATCATCGTAATTCCAGGCCAGCGACGGAGCCAGCGCAACGGACTCCGCCGTGAAGCCCTCCGGCAGGTATCGCTCGACGTAGGCCGCGCTCGCCACGGCTACGTAGCGCATCACACCCAGCAATTGCACCCGACACCCCGGAACCGACGCGCGCTCGGTGGTGACCGCTCCCATCACCGTCCCGTCGCGCAACAATCGAGCGGAGTGATCCTGATCCTCGATACGGATGTCGAACAGGACGTCATCCAGCTGGCCGAACACGGCCGTGAACCACGTCGACATCGAATCAGCGTTGACCGCGATCGCGACCCGCTGCCGTCTCGCGCCTGCACGATGCCCCAGCGCATCGAGTGCCTCCGACTCCAACATCGCGGTCTGCGCCGCAAGCCGTATCAGTGGAATCCCGGCAGGCGTTGCCTTACAGGGTTTTTCGCGGACGACCAAGACCTGGCCAACTCGCTGCTCCAGCGCCTTGATCCGCTGACTGACCGCCGATGGCGTGACGTGCAGACGCTCGGCGGCAGCGTCGAAGCTGCCGAACTCGACCACCGCCGCCAGGGCCGCGAGTTGGTCGGCACCGAGTCGGTTCTCATACGCGTGGCGCATTCTGACCTGCGACCTTCCTCGGCGTTTCACGGCGTTGTCGTCCAGTTTGTCTCACGCCGCGTTGCTTTCCCTGGAGGCGCCGCACCCGGTGCTCACACATGCATTGACAGCAAAGTATCCATAAGCTCGTCAGGTGGAGCCGACCGCCGCCGCGATCCTCGGACGCAGACAGTGATTGGCGGACGGGCGCTCGCGATACTCATCACGATCGGCGCCGTGATCGGCGGTGCCATCGTGTGGCCAACCACGTCCTCGCCATCCGCGTCGGATGGACTGGCACCGACTCCACCCATGGGTTTCAACAGCTGGATCGCGACCTACTGTGACGAGAGCCTCGACGACGCGATGATCAAGGGCATCGCGGACGCCATCGTGGACAGAGGCTTGAAGGACGCCGGCTACCACTACGTGAACATCGACGATTGTTGGGCGCTGCCGAAACGCAACGCCGAAGGAAACCTCGTACCCGATCCGAAGAGGTTCCCCCAGGGCATCAAGGCACTCGCGGACTACGTTCACGAGAAGGGCCTCAAAGTCGGAATCTACACGAGCGCCGGGACCAAGACCTGCGACCCCAACGGTTTTCCTGGCGCGCTGGATCACGAGGTCGACGACGCGAACCTGTTCGCTTCCTGGGGTGTCGACTTCCTCAAGTACGACAACTGCAACAACCAAGGCGTCGATGCCCAACAGCGTTACCGCACGATGCGCGACGCCTTGAATGCAACCGGTCGCCCCATCGTGTTGTCGATGTGCGAGTGGGGCCAGACCAAGCCGTGGCAGTGGGCCGGCGGCGTCGCAGACCTGTGGCGGACCGGGGGCGACATCGCAGACGATTGGCACAGCGTGCTGGAGAATCTGAACAAGAACCTGCCGCCCGCGCAGTACTCGAGTCCGGGCCATTGGAACGACCCGGACTTCCTCCGAATCGGCAACGGGGCCATGACCGACACCCAGTACCGCAGCCAATTCAGCCTTTGGTCGGTCATGGCGGCGCCGCTGCTCATCGCGAGCGACCTGCGCAACGCGTCGCCCGAGACGCTGGCCACGGTCACCAATGCCGATGTGATTGCGCTGGACCAGGATCCACTGGGTATGGGAGGTCGTGAGGTTCAATCGAGCGACGGCTTGCACGTGATCGTGAAGCCACTGGCTGGCGGCGACCAAGCCGTTGCCCTGTTCAACGAAAACGATACCGACGCGACCATCGAGACGAATCTCGGCGCGATTGGTTTCGACGCCGGAAGGTATGTCGTCAAGGACCTGTGGTCCAAGGTGAGCTACGTCGCGACCGGTGGCGCCCTTACTGCATCGGTGCCTGGCTATTCGACTGTCCTGCTTCGCATCAGCGCCGTGGCCCCAAGGCCCACCGGGCGATGGAACCTGTCCCACGTGGTCGAGCTGTCCAGTTCCAACGGGTGGGGCCCATTCGAGACGGACCGAAGCAATGGTGACCAACCCATCGGTGACGGACGAGCGTTGACGCTCCGAGGCGTCAAGTTCCAGAACGGGCTCGGCGCGCACGCTCCCAGCGAGATTGCCTATTACCTCGGCGGGTCGTGTTCGACACTGAGCGCCACGGTCGGCATCGACGACGAGGTACAGGGACCGGGTTCCGTAGCCTTCAAGATCTACGCCGACGACAAGCTCGTCGCCGACAGCGGGCTCGTGTTCACCGCTACGCCCGCCAAGTCGCTGGTCGCCGATGTATCGGGCGCCGACGTCGTGAAGCTCGTCGTGACCGATGGCGGCGACGACATCGAGTTCGACCACGGCGACTGGGCCAACCCGACGATCGACTGCACCTGACGCGAGACCGCCTCACGGCCCGTCGAAGAAAACCGGTCCATCCAGGCGAAGTTGTCCTATAGTCAATGGACGCACTTTAGAACCTTACCTGTTGGAGGGTGACCATGGCGGAGCCAACCGTGACGGAATCGAGCGACGGCGAACAGGGCCTGAAGGCCGGTGCGATGGGCGTCCGATCCATCGTGTTCATGGTGGTGGCGACTGCTGCACCCTTGACCGCGATGGCGTCGGCGATGCCAC
>JAOPVF010000524.1 GCA_025963195.1 Mycobacterium sp.
CGCGGCGGCACGGGCCTGGCCCGGTGTCGAGCAGCAGTGGATCGACGGCTGGCTGCTGCGGTACGGCCACGGCAGCACCCGGCGGGCGAATTCGGCTGTCCCGCTGGAGGTCCGGGGCGACCTGAGCGCACTGCCCGCGATCATCGACTGGTACGCCGCCCGTTCGGCCACCCCGCTGCTGGTTGCGCCGGACCGGCTGTTTCGGGTGCCACCTGGGGTGCCGGTCGACGGTGAGAACGTGGTCATGACAAGGGAGTTGACGACGGCGTCCGCCTCGGACGCATCGGCGACGATGTCGCCACGCCCCGACGCGCGGTGGCTGCGGATCAACGAACGCGACGTCCCCCTCGACGTGCTGACCGCGGTCGTCGACGGCGAGGTGGCGTTCGGGACCCGGGGCGACGCCGCCGTCGCACGGGCCGCGGTGACCCCGGCACCCGACGGCACCCGGTGGGCGGGGCTTGCTGCCGTCCACGTCGCCGAGGCGCACCGCCGCAAGGGTCACGCCCGCGCGCTCTGCGAGGAGATGCTGGCGTGGGCGGTTGCCCGCGGGGCCACCCGCGCCTATGTGCAGGTGCTTTCCGACAACGCCCCGGCCATCGAGTTGTACGAGGCGATGGGCTTCACCACCCAGCACCGCGTCCGCTACGTCGACGCCCGTACGCTCTAGCGCGTGCGGCTGGCAACCTGGAACGTGAATTCGATCCGTGCCCGCGTCGACCGGGTCACCAACTGGTTGGAACGCGCCGACGTCGACGTGCTCGCGATGCAGGAGACCAAGTGCACCGACGACCAGTTCCCCACCATGCCGTTCGCGGCGCTTGGCTACGAGGTCGTGCATTGCGGGCACAGCCAGTGGAACGGCGTGGCGATCGCGTCGCGGGTCGGCATCGACGACGTCGCGGTGGGCTTCGGCGGGCAACCGATGTGGGACGAGGCGTCGGAGGCCAGGGCGCTTGGCGCGACGTGCAACGGCGTGCGGGTGTGGAGCCTGTACGTCCCCAATGGTCGCACGGTCGACTCGCCGCACTACGTCTACAAGTTGGATTGGCTTGCCGCACTGCGGGAGACGGCCACAGGTTGGCTGGCCGACGACCCTGCGCTACCCATCGCGCTGGTCGGTGACTGGAACATCGCCCCCACCGACGAGGACGTGTGGGACATCAATGTCTTCCGCCACAGCACGCACGTCACCCCACCCGAGCGGGCCGCGTTCCGCGCGATCGAGGAGCGGTTCACCGACGTGGTGCGGCCGTTCACGCCTGGCCCCGGCACGTACACCTACTGGGACTACACCCAGCTGCGGTTCCCCAAGGGCAAGGGCATGCGCATCGACTTCGTCCTCGGCTCGCCCGCGCTGGCCGCCCGGGTGACGCACGCCGAGATCGTGCGCGACGAGCGCAAGCCAGGCAAGAAGGGCACGCCGGCGCCGAGCGATCATGCGCCGGTGTTCGTCGACCTGAGCTGAGTCGGATCAGCCGAACAGCGGAAGCGCCCGCTTGCGGGCCAGCGCGTCCATCCCCCGCTGAATGCTTGCCTGCACGTCGCCATACACCTGGTCCACGTAGTCGACGTCTTCGGCACGATCGGGGTTGGTATCCACCTCCACTGCAGGCATGAACCGGGTCCGGATCTTCGCGGGTAATGGCAGCTGGGGCAGAGCGGCGGGCGCGATGCCCCACGGCAACGAGATCGCCAATGGAAAGACCTTGAGCCGCAGCACTTTATCCAGCCTCAAGGCGCGCGACAGCCCGTCGCCTCGCATCAGGACCGGCATGGCATCGGCGCCACCGACGGTGGCGATCGGCACGATGGGCACTCCGGCGCGGATCGCCATCTTGACGAAGCCCTTCCGACCCGCCAGGTTGGCGCGGTCACGCTCGCGCCACGGCCGCAGCGAGTCGACCTCGCCGCCGGGCCACACCGCGACGTCCCTGCCGTCCGCCAGTGCGGTCGCGATCGAGTCGGGCGCGGCCGGTAGCACTCCCATCGCCCGGAAGTACCTCCCGATGACGGGGAGGGCCATCAACGAGTCGTGCGCGGTGCCGTGCAGCGGGCGCTCCTGCCCGAAGCGCCGCCACCACTGCACCCCGACCGTCCAGGCGTCCCAGACGAACGGTGCGCCGGAATGGATGCCCACCAGCAGTACCGGCGAGTCGGGCAGGTTGTCCCAGCCGTCGATCTCCATCCGGAACCAGTAGTCCACCAGGGCGTTCCAGAAGAACTTCTGGCGTTGCATGGTGGCTTCGTCCTGACCGTCGAGATTCCACTCACCTGCGCGTTCGGCGATCCAGCCGGCCAGTCCGTCACGGGCTTCACGGCGTTTTTCGTCGGCCGCCTCGCGGGCGGCATCCGCGTGCCGTCGAGCCTGGTTGCGAACTTCGCGTGGTCGATCGTCGGTAGTCGTCATATCAGCCGGGTACCCCGACTGTGCCCGACGTCACACCTTCGGGTCAGGATGCGTTCTCGGCGTCGTCCGCTGTGCCGTAGCGGCCGGGATTGAACAGCGAGGCCACCGCACCGAGCAGCATCATCACCGCGGCCGCGAGGAACACCACGGTCAGGCCGGAGTGGAACGGCTCGGTGATCAGCTGCGGGAAGAAGGTCTTGCCGGTGAGCACGTCGACGTTGACGCCGGGATCCTGCAGTGCGCCCGACGGGCCGAGCAGCTCGGCGATCGGGTTGTAGCCCAGGAAGGCCGCGAACAGGCTGCCGACCGGCGGCAGGTTGGCGACGTCGTGCGCAACCGATGCCGAGACGCCCTGCGCCTGTAGCCCACTGCTCATCGCCGACGGCAGCGTGTTGGCCAGGCCGACGATCATCAGCGAGAAGAACACCCCGATGGACAGCGACGAGCCGGCGTTGAAGAACGTCGCCCGCACGCCGGAGGCGGCGCCGCGCTGGGCGGCGGGCACGCTCGACATGATCGCGGCGGTGTTCGGGGCGGTGAAGATGCCTCCGCCGAGGCCGTTGAGGAAGACCAGGAGGGCGAACACCCAGTAGTCGAAGTTCACCGGGATCACCAGCAGAGCGGCGAACGTCACCGCCATCAGCAGCATGCCGCCGACTGTGAACGGCCGCGCGCCGAAGCGGTCCGACAATGAACCGGCGATGGGCCCGGCCACAAGGAAGCCGACCGTGATCGGTAGCAGATAGATGCCCGCCCACAATGGCGTCGACTCAAAGCTGTACCCGTGCAAGGGAAGCCAGATGCCCTGCAACCAGATGATCAGCATGAACTGCAGACCGCCGCGGCCCATCGAGGACATCAGTCCGGCCAGGTTGCCCATGCCGAACGACGCCGAACGAAACAGCCGGATGTCGACCATCGGCGAGTCGACGCGCAGTTCAATGAGGCAGAACGCCACCAGCGACAACAGGCCGAAGAGGATCGCCCCAAGCACCAAGGGGTTGCCCCAGCCGGTGGTGGAGTCGCCGTAGGGCTGAATGCCGTAGGTGATGCCTGCGAGCAGCACCGTCAGCCCGAGGCCGAAGGTCAGCGTGCCGGGCCAATCGAGCTTGCCTGGCGTGCGGACGCCGAGTTCCCGCAGGGACCGGATGCTCCAGATGGTGCCGGCGATACCAATGGGCACCCCGACCCAGAAGATCGCCTGCCAGTGGATCTCGGAGAGGACCCCGCCGATCAGCAGGCCAAGGAACGAGCCCGCGACGGCTGCCACCATGTTGACGCCAAGTGCCATGCCGCGCTGGTTGGCGGGGAACGCGTCGGTCAGGATCGCCGACGACGACGCCATCAGCATCGCGCCGCCGACACCCTGGACCACGCGCCAGGCGATCAGCCACATCGCGCCGCCGCCGAGGTGGAACGGGTCGAACGACAGCGCGACCGCGGCGAGGGTGAACACCACGAAACCGAGGTTGTAGATCTTCACCCGGCCGAACATGTCGCCAAGGCGGCCGAACGGGACGACGAGCACGGCCGTCACCACCAGGTAGCCCATCAGCATCCACAGCAGATAGCTCACGTTGCCGGGGGCCAGGGGGTTGAGGCCGATGCCGCGGAAGATGGCGGGTAGCGAGATGAGCACGATCGACGCGTTGATGGTGGCCAGCAACGTGCCCAGCGTGGTGTTGGACAGCACGACCCACTTGTAAGAGGGGTGGTCGTGGTCCATCCGCGTGCGGCGGCGGGCCGTCTCGGCAGCAGCCGCGTCGCCGGGTGGGGTCTTCTGGATCTCAGTCGTCATCGTCTTCGCTTCACGTATCGAATCAAGTTAGTCGCGCGCACCTTCGCACAAAACATATATGTTAGCTATACAAAACATCTTGAGGCAATTCCTATTCCCGCACTGACCCGCCGGACGCCGTGCTGTACGTTGAAAGCGTCCGCGCGGGAGCACACACCAGAGTGCGCTGAGAGGACGGCAAGAGGTTCTTCGCCTTGGCGAAGAGGTGCCGTCGACCGTATGAACCTGACCGGGTAATTCCGGCGTAGGGAGATGTTCTGATGGCTATTCTTGGCGACCCCTCTATCGACCCCACGGTGACCACCGGCCCGATCACGGGCAGTGTGAAGGTCTATCGCGAACTCGGCTCCGATTCCGGAGGCGGCCGCGTGCCGTTCCGCAGGGTCCTCCAGACCAATGGCGAGCACCTCGATCTGTACGACACCTCGGGTCCGTACACCGATGACGCGGCGGTGATCGACCTCGCCGCCGGGCTGGCCCACCGCCCTGGCGTCCGCCGCGACCGCGGCACCCAGCTGCAGCGGGCCCGCGCAGGCGAGGTCACCGCCGAGATGGCGTTCATCGCCGAACGTGAAGGCGTGCCAGCCGAATTGGTGCGTGACGAGGTGGCGCGCGGCCGTGCCGTGATCCCGGCCAACCACAACCACCCGGAGTGCGAGCCGATGGTGATCGGCAAGGCCTTCGCCGTGAAGGTGAACGCCAACATCGGCAACTCGGCCGTCACCTCGTCGGTCGCCGAGGAGGTGGACAAGATGGTGTGGGCCACCCGGTGGGGCGCCGACACCATCATGGATCTGTCCACCGGCCGGGACATCCACCTGACCCGCGAGTGGATCCTGCGCAACTCCCCCGTCCCCGTCGGCACCGTGCCGATGTATCAGGCGCTGGAGAAGGTCAACGGCGATCCGACGGCACTGACGTGGGAGGTGTACCGCGACACCGTGATCGAGCAGTGCGAGCAGGGCGTGGACTACATGACCGTGCACGCAGGGGTGCTGCTGCGCTACATCCCGCTAACGGTCAACCGGGTCACAGGCATCGTCAGCCGCGGCGGCTCGATCATGGCGGCCTGGTGCCTTGCGCACCACACCGAGTCGTTCCTCTACACCCACTTCGCCGAGCTGTGCGAGATCCTGGCCCGCTACGACGTGACGTTCTCACTCGGCGACGGCCTGCGGCCGGGGTCGATCGCCGACGCCAACGACGAGGCGCAGTTCGCCGAATTGCGCACGCTCGGCGAGCTCACCAAGATCGCGAAATCCCTTGGCGTGCAGGTGATGATCGAAGGCCCAGGGCACGTGCCCATGCACAAGATCGTCGAGAACGTCCGCCTCGAGGAGGAGCTCTGCGAGGAGGCGCCGTTCTACACCCTCGGGCCGCTGGCCACCGACATCGCGCCGGCCTACGACCACATCACCTCGGCGATCGGCGCCGCCATCATCGCGCAGGCAGGCACCGCGATGCTCTGCTACGTCACGCCCAAGGAGCACCTCGGTCTGCCTGATCGCAATGACGTCAAGGTCGGGGTGATCACCTACAAGATCGCTGCGCATTCAGCCGATCTGGCCAAGGGCCACCCGCTGGCCCAACGGCGCGATGACGCATTGTCCAAGGCGCGCTTCGAGTTCCGCTGGCTCGACCAGTTCGCGCTGTCGCTGGACCCGGACACCGCCCGTGAGTACCACGACGAGACGCTGCCCGCAGCGCCCGCCAAGACCGCACACTTCTGCTCGATGTGCGGCCCGAAGTTCTGCTCGATGCGCATCTCACACGACATCCGGGAGACCTACTCCGACGAGATCGCCAAGGGCATGGCCGAGAAATCACAGGAGTTCGCCGAACACGGCAACCGCGTGTATCTACCCTTGAGCACGTGAACTACCTGCCATTGACCCCGCCGGGGCAGACACCGCTGCGCGTGATGACGATCGCGGGCACCGACTCGGGCGGCGGCGCGGGCATCCAAGCCGACCTGCGCACCTTCGCGATGCTCGGCGTGCACGGCTGCGTCGCGGTCGCGGCGGTGACCGTGCAGAACTCCGTCGGGGTCAAGGGCTTTCACGAGATTCCGTTGGACGTCGTCACCGGCCAGATCGAGGCCGTCGCCGAGGACATCGGCATCCAGGCCGCCAAGACCGGCATGCTGGCCTCCTCGGAGATCATCACCGCCGTCGCCGAGACCTGGCGCGGCCTCGACACCGACGCCCCACTGGTGGTCGACCCGGTGTGCGCGTCGATGCACGGTGACCCGCTGCTGCACCCGTCGGCGCTCAATGCCGTTCGAAACGAACTGTTTCCGATCGCCACCCTGGTCACACCGAACCTCGACGAAGTGCGGCTGATCGTGGACATAGAGGTGGTCGATACGGCCAGCCAGCGCGATGCGGCCAAGGCCCTGCACGCACTCGGGCCGCAGTGGGCGCTGGTCAAGGGCGGCCACCTGCGGTCGTCGTCGCACAGTGCCGATCTGTTGTTCGACGGCACCGACTTCTACGAGTTCGACGCCGAACGCATCGACACCGGCCATGATCACGGTGCGGGCGACACGTTGGCCGCCGCGACGGCGTGCGCGCTTGCGCATGGATACTCGGTGCCCGATGCGGTGCAGTTCGCCAAACAATGGGTCACCGAATGCTTGCGCGCCGCTTACCCATTGGGCCGTGGTCATGGTCCCGTCTCGGCCTTGTTCAGGCTTGCCGCCGATGAGCGCTTGCACGAAGAGAAATAGCAGATGGATCTTGACGCCATCGCGGGGATCGCTCACCAGCCGGAGGGCACCCCCAAGGGAGCCGTCGTTCTGACGCACGGCGCGGGCGGCAACCGGGAGTCTCCGATGTTGATCCGGCTGTGCGACGAGTGGGCCCGGCGCGGGTTCCTCGCGATGCGCTACGACCTGCCGTACCGGCGACGCAGGCCGAAGGGGCCACCGTCGGGTTCGGCGGTCAGCGATCGCACGGGCATCGCCGAGGCGGTGGCACTCGCCAGGTCCCTGACCGACGGCCCGGTGCTCGCAGGCGGGCACTCCTACGGCGGACGGCAGACGTCTATGGCGGTGGCCGACGACGGCGTCGTCGTCGACGTCCTGACGCTGTTCTCCTACCCGTTGCACCCGCCGGGCAAGCCCGAGCGCGCCCGCACCGAGCACCTGCCACGCATCTCCGCACCGACGGTGTTCACCCACGGCACCGCCGACCCGTTCGGCACCCTCGACGAGTTGCGGCCCGCGGCCGCGCTGATCCCAGCCCCCACCGTGATCGTCGAGGTCACGGGCGCCCGCCACGATCTCGGCTCCAAGAAGCTCGACGTTCCCGCGCTAGCCGTCGACGCGGCACTGAGTCCTGCTATCTTCCGGTGGTGACCTGGCCGCCCGGAGATCCAAACCAGCCCCAAGGGCAGCCGTATCAGCAGCCCTATCAACAGCCGTATCAGCAGCCCTACCAGCAGTCGGGGCCGCCGCCGCCACCGCCGATGCCGTACCAGCAGGCCCCGTACGGCGATCCGTACGGACAGCCCTACGTGACGCCCCCAAAGAAGTCGCACAAGGGTTTGATCATCACCCTGGTCGCCATCGGCGTCGTCCTGCTCTTGGGTGTCGTCGTGGCCGTCTTCATCGTGACGAAGATAGCCAAGGACAACGTCATCGCCACCGATCTGAAGGTCGGTGACTGCATCACCGAGGTCCCGACCAGCAGCAGGGTCCTGACGCTTCCCACCATCGAGTGTGCCCAGCCGCACGGCGGCGAGGTGTATGCGGTGCTGACCATGCCCGACGGCGACTATCCCGGTGCGTCCGCCATCGACGAGTGGCAGAACAAGTGCCCCGACGAGCTGCAGTCGTTCTCGGAGGAGGCCATGGCCGACGACTCGGTGGGCGTGTTCGTGCTGTACCCGACGCAGGAGACGTGGGCCCAGGGTGATCGTGCGGTGACCTGCATCGCGACGCTGGAACCCAAGCGGGCCGGGTCGCTCAAGGGATAGCCGGTACCCCTGGTACCGTCTACTCATGACTTCGGAGCGATTCGATGCGGTCATCGTGGGGGCCGGATTTGCAGGGATCGGCGCAGCCATTCAGCTCAAGAGGCTGGGCTTCGACGACTTCGTAATCCTGGAACGCGAAGACGACCTCGGCGGTACCTGGTACGTCAACCACTACCCTGGCCTCGCCGTCGACGTCCCCACCACCACGTACTCCTACTTCTTCGAGCCGAACCCGAACTGGTCGAGGCTGTTCACGCCAGGCCCGGAGATCAAGCAGTACGCCGACGACGTCGCCGACAAGTACGACGTTCGCGGACACATGCGGTTCAACACCGTTGTCGAGGGTGCCCGGTGGGACGAGGAGGCCGACGTTTGGCGGGTCGCCCTTGCCGGCGGCGAGACGCTCGTGACGCGCTACCTGATCACCGCCACCGGCTTCCTGTCCCAGCCGAAGGTGCCTGAGATCGCTGGCATCGAGACCTTCGAGGGCAAGACGATCCACACCACCGAGTGGGAGGACGACTTCGACGCCACCGGCCGCCGCATGGCCGTCATCGGCACAGGTGCCACTGCCGTGCAGCTCATCCCGGAGCTCGCCAAGAAGGCGGACGACCTCACGGTGTACCAACGCACGCCGATCTGGGTGGTACCCAAGGTCGACCTGCGGTTCGGCGAGCGGGCAAAGCGGCTATTCTCGCGAGTCCCGTTGACACAGCGCGTCATTCGTTGGCTTACTGACTCCATCTACGAGGTGATGGTCTCCGTCGCCGTCCGGCACTATGGGACGTTCAAGGGGCGGTTCAACGTCTCGGCTTCCGATCTGTCGAAGATGCACCGGTTCGTGGTGATCCGCGACAAGGAGTTGCGGCGCCGGTTGACGCCGGACTATGACTTCGGCTGTAAGCGACCGACCTTCTCCAATGGCTACTACCGAGCCTTCACCAAGCCGCACGTCCACCTACAGGACGCGGGCATCGACCACATCGAGGCGGACGGGATCGTCGGCAAGGACGGCACCAAGAACGTCATTGACACGTTGATCCTTGCCACCGGATTCGACTTGTGGGAAGCCAACTTCCCGGCGATCGAAGTCATCGGGCGCGAGGGCCGCGATCTCGGAAAGTGGTGGCGCGACACCAGGTTCCAGGCCTACCAGGGTGTCTCGATGCCGTACTTCCCGAACTACCTGAGCCTGGCCAGCCCGTACGCGTTCCTCGGTCTGAACTTCTTCAACACCATGGAGTATCAGATGCGGCTGATGGATCGCTTATTCAGCGAGGTGAGGCGCAAGGGCGCCACGACCTTCGAGGTGACCGAAGCGGCCAACACCGCCTTCCTGGACCGGATGACCGAGCTCCTCGGCGAATCGCTGTTCACGATCGGCAACTGCGCAACCGCAAGGTCGTACTACTTCAACCCAGCAGGCGAGCCGACGCTGTTGCGGCCGTCGTCGACGGAGACCGCGCTCAAGGAAGCCTCCGAATTCCCCCTGAGTGACTATCAGATCGCCTGATCGAAGAGGAGCGTTCGCGTCTGACTAGAAGACGTCGTACAAGAAGGAGAACTCACGCAAGGCCGCGCTCGCCGGGCTGGCCATCGCCGGGACCGGCGTTTCGCACTTCACCAGCCCTGCGCTGTTCGAGGGCGTCCCCAAGTCGGCCTTCCCGCGCGACACCCGCAGGCACCTCTACACGAACGGCCGCATCGAAACCGCCCTGAGACTCGGCTTCAGCGCGCGCAAGACGCGACCGCTGGCGATCGTCGGCCTGATCGGCTACGGCGCCTACTTGGTCGGCAACCTGATTCGCAACCGCTAGGTCCTCAGCGGCGGTCCAGCAACTCGACAGGCCCGCCTCCCCGGTTGCGGGGCCTCGTGCCGCTACCCTGCACTACGTGCCGCGTGGGACCAGAGTGACCAATGGGATTACGGGTCGCCCAGGAAGTGCTCGTTCCGGAATTGGGACGACGATCCCGACCCTGTCGCGCCGCAACGTCCTCATTGGCGTCGCCGCGTCGGCGGCCGCCATCGCCCTGGCAAAGGTCAGCACGACGACATCGACCCAGGCCGAGGCGGCGGCCCCCGCTCCGCCAGCACCACCTCCGCCCCCGGAGTGGCCGGCCCTGCTGCCACCCCCGCCACCCGCCGCTCGCATGCTGTTGCCTGGCGGCGGCGTCGTGAGCTCCATCCCCGGACCTGGCGACCTGCTCTCCATCACCCTCGACGACGGCGTCGACACCGACGTAGTGCGCGCCTACGGGCAATTGGCCAAGGACAGCGGAATCCGGCTCACGATGTTCGTGACCGGCGTCTTCCAATCCTGGACCGACAACCGGGACCTCCTGCTGCCGATGGTGGAGTCCGGCCAGATCCAGCTCGGCAACCACACCTGGCTCCACCACGACCTCACCAAGATGACCGGACCCCAGATCGCCGACGAGCTACGCCACACCGACCAGTTCATCAAGGACACCTTCGGAGCCGACGCGACGCCGTACTACCGCCCGCCCTACGGCGCCTACAACGACCTGGTCCAGAACGTGGCCGCCGACCTCGGCTACACCGTCACCACCATGTGGAACGGCAACATCGGAGACGACGCGGTGCTCGCGCCGCAGGACATCATCGCCAACGCCGACAAGTACTACGTCGCCCAGAACGTCGTCATCGGTCACCTCAATCACCCCGCCGTCACCGGCATCTACCACCAGCTGCTCGACATCATCACGAGCCGCGGCCTGCGCACCGTCACCCTCAACGACGTCTTCGACAAGCCCGAGGCCACCCGGCTCATCTCGGCCTACCCCACGTAGGCCCCATACGATTACGTGGTGCCAGATCAGCCCGCGCTGGAACGACGGCTCGGCACCGTAGACGCCGTCACCATCGGGCTCGGCTCGATGGTCGGGGCAGGCATCTTCGTCGTCCTTGGCCCCGCGGCCGCGGCGGCAGGAACCGGCCTGCTCGCCGGGCTGGCGGTCGCTGCGATCGTCGCCTACTGCAACGCCACGTCATCGGCACGATTGGCTGCGCTCTACCCGCAGTCGGGCGGCACCTACGTGTACGGACGGGAGCGGCTCGGACCGTTCTGGGGTTACACCGCAGGCTGGAGCTTCGTGGTCGGCAAGACCGCATCGTGCGCGGCGATGGCGCTGACCGTCGGGGTCTATGCGTGGCCCGAGTATGCGCACGCGGTCGCGGTCGCCGCCGTGGTGGCGCTGACGGCGATCAACGTCGTCGGCGTGCAGAAGTCGGCGCTGCTCACCCGCGTCATCGTCGCCGTGGTGCTTGCCGTGCTCGCCGCGGTGGTGGTGGTCGTTCTCGGTGACGGCGACCTGGACTCTTCGCGCCTGGCGTTCGGTGACGACGTCAGCCCGGCCGGTGTGCTGCAAGCCGCCGGGCTGCTGTTCTTCGCATTCGCCGGTTACGCACGGATCGCCACTCTCGGCGAGGAGGTGCGAGAGCCCGCTCGCACCATTCCTCGCGCCATCCGCCTATCACTCGGTCTGGCCCTGCTGGTGTATGCCGCGGTCGCGGTCACCGTGTTGGCCGAATTGGGCAGCGTGACACTGGCTTCGGCAACGGCACCGCTGGTCGAGGCGGTGTCGTCGGCAGGACATCCCGAGCTCGCAG
>JAOPVF010000527.1 GCA_025963195.1 Mycobacterium sp.
AGCTGTTCATCGTCGGCCGCATCAAGGATCTGCTGATCATCCGTGGCCGTAACCACTACCCCGAGGACATCGAGGCGACGGTTCACGAGATCACACGCGGTCGGGTCGCAGCGATATCGGTCTCGCTGGACAGCACCGAGAAGCTGGTCACCGTCATCGAGCTCAAGAAGCGGGGTGATTCCGAGGCAATGCACTGGCTCAGCGGGGTCAAGAGCGACGTCACCTCCGCGATATCCAATGCGCACGGCTTGAACGTCGGGGATCTCGTTCTGGTACCACCAGGGTCGATTCCAACCACGACGAGCGGAAAGATTCGGCGCGCCGCCTGCGTCGAGCAGTACCGTCAGGACCAATTCATCCGGTTGGACGCCTGAGTCGGGCTGGACGCTACAGTCCGGCCAACCCCGCTCCGAGCAGCACACAACCGACCACGGCCAGCAAGACGGCGACGTCGCGGCGGCGTCGCCTCCGCACCCAATCCTGCAGTCTCGACATCGTTGCGCGCGTGCGGTCCGGGGCAACCAGGTAGGAGACCAGCGGGAATTCCACGAACCCGAACGCCACCACGTTGAACAGCATCAAGGCACCGAACTGGGTGGACGCCGTGGCGCCGGAGGCCACGATGAGAGCCAGCACGGCGAGATAGTCGACGGACGGTAGGGCGATGCCAAGCCCCGCGACCCCCGCAGTCCACGGTGAGCCGCCGTTGAGCAGCCGGCGGGTGCGCATCGCGAGCGGTCCGGACCTTCGTTCGACTTGGCACGCACCTTCGTCGTCGCGTCGACCCCTCAACGCGCTCGCGGCCACTACCGCGGCGTAGCCGAGCAGCAGCGCGCCGACCACGATCTGCACCCTCGGTAGGGTGAAATGGGCTGACCCCATCGCCGGCCGGAGCAGGAACAGCACGACCACACCCACCGCGATGCCCATCGCGAAGCCGCCTGCGAGGAAGGCGAGAAGTTGGAGCAGCGGCCGTGGTCGGTTGATCATCACCACGGTCATCGCGATCCGGAACGGCTCCAGACTGACCGCAACGGCCATCAACAACAGGGTGATCCACATGACGAGGCGACGGTTCGTCGAGCTTCGCTTAACCGCGCAGAACGGACAGGACGGACGGCGCGGGCATGGGCGTCAGGTTACCGCTCCGGTGCCATCGACATCCGGCCGCTTGCATTCACGACGATTGAGACCATGGTGAGTACCGAGGTCTCCGGCGATCATGGCCACGTGAGTTCCGTGTGGACGGACGTGGCGGCCGCCCACGGTTACGTGTGAAGATGGAGTTGCCATGTCCGACATCGAACTGAGCCCAGCGTCTCTGCGTGAGGCATTCGGGCACTTCCCATCGGGTGTCATAGCGATCGCGGCGGAAGTCGATGGCGTGCGCGTCGGGCTCGCCGCGAGCACGTTCGTTCCCGTCTCCCTCGACCCGCCCTTGGTGTCGTTCTGCGTACAGAACACGTCCACCACGTGGCCCAAGCTCAAGGATCTGCCGTTCCTTGGGATCAGCGTGCTCGGGGAATCGCACGACGCTGCCGTGAAGTCGCTCGCCGCGAAGACCGGCGACCGCTTCGCCGGCCTCGAGACCAAGTCGACCGCGCGCGGCGCGTTGTTCATCCACGGCACCAGCGTGTGGTTGGAGAGCGCGATCGAGCAGCTCGTCCCGGCGGGCGATCACACCATCGTGGTGCTACGGGTGTACGAGATCACGGTGCACGACGACGTCGCGCCCATCGTCTTTCACCGCAGCACGTTCCGCCGTCTCGGCGCCTGACGGACCGGCGTCAAGGCCGGGCGCCGAGTTCCTCTCGATAGCCGTCGATGCGCCGCTCGATCTCGGCCGCGTCGGCGGGCCTACCCTCCTTGCGCGCCAGCTCGGCGCGTGCAGAGAGTTGGCGGATCGCGGTGCGAATGTCGTTGACGCTCTGGGTTTCTCCAGCGCTCATGTCGGCCCCTTCGTCGTTGATTGGGCGTGTCTTTATTTGCACTGACGAGGGTACGCCGCCTTATCTCCTGAAGAGTTTGTTCCCGAGCCACACCACCGGGTCGTACTTGCGGTCGGCCACGCGCTCCTTCATCGGAATCAGCGCGTTGTCGGTGATCTTGATGTGCTCGGGGCAGACCTCGGTGCAGCACTTGGTGATGTTGCAGTAGCCGAGACCGAAGTCCTCCTGCGCCATGTCCTTGCGGTCGAGCACGTCCAGCGGATGCATGTCGAGCTCGGCGACGCGCATCAGGTAGCGGGGACCGGAGAACGCCTGCTTGTTCTCCTCGTGGTCACGCACCACGTGGCACGTGTTCTGGCACAGGAAGCACTCGATGCACTTCCGGAACTCCTGGGACCGCTCGACGTCCACCTGCTGCATCCGGTAGTCGCCCGGCTGCAGATCCTTCGGCGGCGTGAACGACGGGACCTCGCGCGCCTTGATGTAGTTGAACGACACGTCGGTGACCAGATCGCGCACCACGGGGAACGCGCGCAACGGCGTGATGGTGACGGTCTCGTTCTCGTCGAACGTCGACATCCTGGTCATGCAGAGCAGCCGCGGACGGCCGTTGATCTCCGCCGAGCAGGACCCGCACTTGCCTGCCTTGCAGTTCCACCGCACCGCCAGATCGCCGGCCTGCGTGGCCTGGATCCGGTGGATGATGTCGAGGACCACCTCGCCCTCGTTCACCTCGACGGTGTAGTCCTGCAGCCCACCGCCCGTGTCATCGCCGCGCCAGACCCGCATGCTCGCTTGATAGGCACCCATCTCAGGCACTCCGTTCAGGGTGTTCGGCCAGTTCGCCGTCGGTGTAGTACTTCTCCAGCTCGGATAGCTCGAAACACCCGAGGAGGTCGGGACGCATCGGTGTCTGCGGCTCTGGTGTGACCGTCACGTCGGGGACGATCGGATCACCGCCACCCGCCCGGCACACCAGCAGGGTGTTGCGCCAGTGGGCGTTCATCTCCGGGTAGTCGTCACGGGTATGTCCGCCGCGGCTCTCGGTGCGCTGCAGCGCCGCCCTGGCCACGCATTCGCTGACCAGCAGCATGTTGCGCATGTCGATGGCCAGGTGCCAGCCGGGGTTGAAGAAGCGGTCGCCCTCGACGGTGACGTTGTGCACCCGAGCCTTGAGCTCCTCGAGCTTGTCGAGCGCCGATTGGATCTCGTCTTCCTTGCGGATGATGCCGACAAGGTCGTTCATCGACTGCTGAAGTTCGGCGTGCAGCGTGTACGGGTTCTCCGGGTTGGGGTGCTCGTCGAACGGTGACAGAGCCATCGTGGCGGCGGCGTCGACGGCGTGCTCGAGGACCTTCGGCCGTTCCTTGAGGCTGACGACGTAGTCGGAGGCACCCATGCCTGCGCGACGGCCGAACACCAACAGGTCGGACAGCGAGTTGCCGCCGAGCCGGTTGGAGCCGTGCATGCCGCCCGAGCACTCGCCTGCGGCGAACAGTCCCGGCGTGGTCGCGGCGCCGGTGTCGGGGTCGACCTCGATGCCGCCCATCACGTAGTGGCAGGTCGGCCCGACCTCCATCTCGTCCTTGGTGATGTCGACCTCGGCCAGATCCATGAACTGGTGGTACATCGACGGCATCCTGCGCTTGATCTCGTCGACGGGGTTGCGCGATGCGATGTCGAGGTAGACGCCGCCGTGTGGGCTGCCGCGGCCCGCCTTGACCTCGGAGTTGATGGCGCGGGCCACCTCGTCGCGGGGAAGCAGGTCAGGGGTGCGGCGCGCGGAGTCGTTGTCCTTGAGCCACTGATCGGCTTCCTCCTCGGTTTCGGCGTACTGCCCCTTGAACACCGAGGGGATGTAGTCGAACATGAAGCGCTTGCCCTCGGAGTTCTTCAGCACACCGCCGTCGCCGCGCACGCCCTCGGTGACGAGGATGCCCTTGACGGACAGCGGCCAGACCATCCCGGTCGGGTGGAACTGGATGAACTCCATGTTGATCAGCGAGGCACCCGCGCGCAGCGCAAGGGCATGCCCATCGCCGGTGTACTCCCACGAGTTCGACGACACCTTGAAGGACTTGCCGATGCCGCCCGTCGCGAGCACGACCGCGGGTGCCTCGAAGAGGATGAACTTGCCGGTCTCGCGGAAGTATCCGAGCGCCCCGGCGATCCGGCGCTGCCCTTCCCCCGTCGCTCCGCTCGCCCCCTCATCCAAGACGAGCTCGGTGATCGAACACTCGTGGAAGACCCGGATACGGGCCTCGTAATCGCCGAGTTCGGCCTTGTCCTCCTGCTGCAGCGAGACGATCTTCTGCTGCATGGTGCGGATGATCTCCAGGCCGGTGCGGTCACCGACGTGGGCCAGCCGCGGGTAGGTGTGGCCGCCGAAGTTGCGCTGGCTGATCCGGCCGTCCTTGGTGCGGTCGAACAGCGCGCCGTAGGTCTCCAGCTCCCACACCCGGTCAGGGGCTTCCTGCGCGTGCAGTTCTGCCATCCGCCAGTTGTTCAGGAACTTGCCGCCACGCATGGTGTCGGCGAAGTGGATCTGCCACGTGTCCTTGGCGTTGGCGTTCTTCATGGCGGCCGCGCAGCCACCCTCTGCCATCACCGTATGTGCCTTGCCGAACAGTGACTTGGTCACCACGGCGACCCGTAGGCCCCGCTGGCGCGCCTCGATTACCGCTCGAAGCCCCGCGCCGCCGGCACCGATGACGACCACGTCGTACTCGTGCCGCTCGACCTCAACCATTGACCACCCTCATCTATCGAAAAATGCAGTTATGAATTGGCTTGTCAGCCAACGAATCTCAGGTCTGAGATGGTGCCGCTGGCGACCAGCATGACGTAGAAGTCGGTGAGCATCAGCGTGCCGAGCGTGATCCACGCGTACAACTTGTGTCGGGTGTTCAGCCGGCTCACCTGGCCCCACATCCAGTAGCGGAC
>JAOPVF010000420.1 GCA_025963195.1 Mycobacterium sp.
CACCGGCCACCCCTGCGCACAAGTGGGGCTCGCGCCGCACCGCGAAAGCCGAACGCCTGCAGGCCGGTGCCGCCTACAGCAGCGGGAAGGTCATTGGACCCAGCCGGTTGAAGGACCTGCTGCGGCACTGTCGATGCAGGACAACGGGATTGACACCATCGTCGCCCGGGCGCGCCGACCCGTTAGAGCCGCGCGAAGCAGGGGTTCGCGTCCGCCTTCGGGATCGACGCGTTCTGGCTGGAGAACTTCCCGACGACACCCGCATCGGTCACCGTGACGCTGTCGGCGTGGATACCCAGCGGATAGTTGTCGTTCAGCTTCTTCGTCAGCGCGTTGAGTGCAGTCTGCACCGCATCCTTGGGCAGCGGGCCGCTGACGTCGAGGACCTGCAGATCGAGGTCACCATCGGTGACGACCGGCTTGGCGGTGACGCTGTTGTCGCCTGCCTCAAGGACGATCGTGCCCGCAGCGGGATCCGTCCGCACACCCGTGATCAAGCTGCCCACCCCTGGAAGGTTGGCAGCCACGGTGTCCTTGATGCCAGCGGATTTCCAGGTGAGTGTCGCGTTCAGCGATCCGATGGTCCCTTTCGAGTCCGCCGTCTCCTGCAACCGCACGTCTTCGAGCGTCACGTCGGCGGTCATGCCCTTCGCCTCTTGGACTCGGTCCCCGGCGGTGGAGACCGAGATGTTGGTGTAGTGGCCCGTGATGTGCTGCCACAGGAAGGGCGGGTTCACACCGAACGAGATGGTGGCGCCGTCCTGCACGACGCACTCGGTGACCTCCGCCAGAATGCTGTCCGCCCGGTGCCGCGCATAGAGCTCGGCGCCGGCAAGACCGCCAGCGACAAGGGCCACGACGATGACCGCGATCAGGGCGATCGTCTGCCGGTTGAGGAAGCGTGAGCCGCGCTGCTTGTCACCTTCGGGCGGCTCACTGAGGGCAGGCGGTCGCGGTGGCGGGGGTGGTGCCGGCCGCGGAGGAGGGGGAGCTGCGCGGGGCGGCGGTGGCGGTGCCGGACGCTGCGGCGGCCTGCCGACGGGAGGCGGGGCACCGGCAGGCGGACGCGGGCGGAACTGCTCGGTGGGTACCGCATCCGGAGGCCGCTGCCGCGAGCGGAGCGCCTCGGTGGGCGCGTCGGGCCGATCGGGGAGCGGAATCCGCCGCGTCGCGGGATCGGGCGGCGGAGGAGGGGGCGGCGGGGTTCCCCTGCCGCGCCAACCAGGCTGCCCGGGGCGTTGCGGCGGCGGCGTCGTCACCTGCGCAATTCTGCCTCATCCGCGTGACATGGCGGGTCAATGCGATATTCGGGCACACGAGCAGTACCGACGGCGGCCCGTGCGAACATCAAGCTCAGGGATAGTCTCGCGGTCTTTCCCAGGCAGCATCGCTACAGTCGCCGACGTGCTGAGTCCTTTGACCGGTCCCGAGAAACGCTGGTGACCGCGTCACCAAGCCCACGCCCGACGTGGGGAGGGGTTCCGCTGACGCGCCGCCGGTTGGTGCTCGGCATGGCCGCAGTCGGGGGGTTCCTGGCCGTCGACCTCGGTGCCGTTGCCTGGGCGGGCGGTTGGATCGACACCGCGCATCGGCTCACGCCGGATAGCTTCATCAAGGCGTTCGCCTGGGTCAACGGGAAGCAATCGGGTTTCCGCAAGAATCACGCGAAGGGCGCCGCCGTCGCCGGCTACTTCGACAGCAACGGCAACGGCCACGAGCTGTCCAGTGCAGCCGTGTTCCAGTCGGGACGTACGCCGGTGGTTGGCCGGTTCTCGCTGGCCGGTGGCAACGCCCATGCCGCCGACGGGGCGGCGACGGCGCGGGGGCTCGGCCTGGCGTTCGGGTTTCCCGGCGGTTCTCAGTGGCGCACCGCCATGCTGAATCTTCCGGTCTTCCCCGACAACTCGCCTCAAGGCTTCTACGATCGGCTGCTCGCCTCCAAGCCGTCTCCCGACACCGGCAAGCCCGACCCGAAGGCCATGGCGGCATTCCTTGCAGCACACCCGGAGACGGCGAAGGCCATGAAGATCATCGGGCAGAGACCGCCCAGTCCTGGGTTCGCGGACAGCACCTTCTGGAGCCTCAACACGTTCTACTTCGTCAGCGAAGCCGGCACTCGAACGCCGGTCCGCTGGTCGCTGGTGCCAGTGAATCCTCCTGCGCCAAGAGCATCGTCAGGACCCAACGCCTTGTTCGACACCCTGATTCGCCAGATCCGTTCGGGCCCACTGCAATGGACGTTGGTGCTCACCGTTGGCGAACCCGAGGATCCCCTCGATGACGCCACCCTGCCCTGGCCCGCCGACCGACGGGCCATCGACGCGGGGACGCTGACCCTGACGTCGATCGAGACCGAACGGGCGGGCAACGCGCGCGACATCAACTTCGATCCCCTCGTGCTTCCGCCAGGCATCGAACGATCCGACGACCCGCTACTCAGCCCCCGCTCGGCGGTCTATGCGGCGTCCTACCGTGTGCGGGCCCGCGAATCGAACAGCTCCCCCGCCGTCGTCGTCGATCAGGTGACGCCGTGAGTACCGAGACCGACGCCGCCGCCGCGCCGGTGACGCCAGCGCAGAAGTTCACCGCACTGAGCCGGATGTTCCACTGGCTCACCGCGATCCTGATCTTCGCCGCCCTGCTCATCGGATTCACCATGGTCAACTGGGTCGCCGGGTACGCCACGTTGCGGGTCGTGCATATGTCGATCGGCGCGCTCGTTTTGGTGGTCGTCGTGCTGCGAATCGTCAACCGCATGCGGCATCACCCGCCAGCATGGCCACCGACCGTCGGGCGACGCGAGGGCAAGGCCGTGATCTGGCTGGAACGCGCCCTGTACGCGTTGATACTCGCGCAACCGCTGGTCGGGTGGGCGATGGTGTCGGCGACGGGAAAGCCAGTACCGGTGTTTGGCGTTCTGCCACTGCCACGTATCGCGCCGTTCAACATTGATGTGTACTCGGTGCTGCGCGAGGCACATTCGGTGCTGGCGTACCTGCTGGTGGTCGTCATCGCGGCCCACGTGTCGCTGGTGCTCGCGCACTCCTCGATGCTGGGTGACGGGATGTTGCGCAGGATGACGTTCCAGCTCCGGCCTGCGAGGAAGTGATGGGCCGTAGCCAGGTTGCGATGTTGCGCACGTAGTCCTTGTAGACGGCCAGATGCGCAGGCTCTGCCTTGATCTGGGTGCCCGGTGTCTCGGTGACGAACGAGGGTGCCCCCCGATCGAGATCCCAGTTGTAATCGGCGAAGTGGTGGAACGTCGACTCCGCGACGGCCCGCCCCATCGGCCTGCCGCCGGGACCGAGCTCCCCATCCAGCACGACGGCGAGGTTGAAACGCCGGCCCGTCGTAGCACTTCGCCCCTGCGCGACCACCGTGGCGAACGGTACGTCCGCCGACACCAAGCCTTCG
This sequence comes from Mycobacterium sp., assembly GCA_025963195.1. Taxonomy (GTDB): domain Bacteria; phylum Actinomycetota; class Actinomycetes; order Mycobacteriales; family Mycobacteriaceae; genus Mycobacterium. The sequence continues at coordinate 3,415 of JAOPVF010000420.1, forward strand.
TGTGGATGGGCCGGAAACCGTTCGATCCGTCCGCTGGTATTCCGGGTGGTGCGCAACAGTTCGTGTACAGGCTCGTCGACGAGTACCGGCTGATAGTCGCCGTTGGCCCCGGAGTGGAAATTGGGCCAGGAGATGGTCGGGGTGTCCCGGTCGTCGCACATCGTGGTCGGGTCGACGGCCTCGTCGTGGAACCGGTTCACCAGACCCACTGACCCGAGTCCGCACAGACAGCTACCCAAGTTCTCGTGGTCGCGGGCCACCAGCAGCCCGCCGCCGGCCTCGCGAAACCTGGTGATCGCATCGGCTTCGGCGCTGGTGAGACCGTCCCCGACGTCGACGGCCAACAGCCACAGTTGGTCGTAGCCCAACTCGTCGACATGGCTCAGAACTGGGTCGTCGCCGCCCCCTTCGACGCGGTTGCGCGCGACCACGTCGTGGCCGGCCGCCCGCAGTTCGTCGGCCAGCAGCGTGAAGCGGTTGATGTCCCAGTCGTCGGGATGGGCCTCAATCGTCGTTTGCAGCAAGATTCTCGACACCGAAACTCAGCCCTCGTCAATGGGTTTCGGCGTGTCCGATACGGCGGGCACACGCAGGTGCCTGCGCGCCTCGAGTTCCTCCTCGTCGACGAGGGTGAGCATCGGCTGGCCAGGGACGCAGAGCATGGTGACGACGAAACGGCTGGGGATGTCGTCGCGGTTGTTGCCATCGGAATAGTGGATGACGTCGCCGCCGGGCTCCCAGAACGCCTCACCCGCGTAGATGACGCGAGGCGGCTGACCTTCCAGCTCGAAGAGCATTTCGCCTTCCAGTACGTAGCCGAAGGCTGGGCCGCTCGGGTGCCGGTGTGGCGGGGCGCCCGCACTGCCCGGCGGGTAACTGATCACGACGGTCATCGCGTGCGCGCCATCCGGGATGAAGGGCGGCTGCACCTCCTGCACGACGGTGAGCGCGTTCTCCCAATCGGCGTCATACGTCTTCGACATCGACCGTTCCTCCTTGGTTGTGGATTTCCGTGGCTCCAGATGTTCAGGCGATGCGCTGCTCGGCCTCGGCATAATCGCCTGGGCCGCGAGCGATGTGCGCCAGTTCGATGCGCAGTCGTTGCCGGCCACGGGCCACCCGCGACATCACGGTGCCGTGCGGGATGTTCATCATCACCGCGGTTTCGGCGTAGGTGTATCCCTGCACGTCGGCGTAGTAGACGGCGGTCCGGAAGCCTTCCGGCAGGGTGTCCATCGCTGCCCTGATGACGTTGTCGGGCAAGGCATCCAACGCCTCCGCCTCGGCGGAACGCAGCCCCGCCGGGAGCCGTTCAGCACTGTCCGCAAGTTCGCGCTCGGTGACGTCGTCGACCGGAACTTCGGATGGGCGGCGCTGCTTGGAGCGGTACGTGCTGACCCACCGGTTGTACTGAATCCGGAACAGCCACGCCTTGAGGTTGCTGCCCTGCTTGAAGGTGCGGAACCCCGCGTAGGCGTGGAGCAGGGTGTCTTGCCACAGGTCTTCGGCGTCGGCGTCGCTGCGGGTCAGCCGCCGCGCTCCACGCATCAGGGCATCGAACAGGGGCTCGACTTCGCGGGCGAAGCGCACGGCGAGGTCCTCGTCCGGTGCCGCATTGTCGACCGACATGATTTCGAACCTCCAGGCTGGGATTTGCTGTCCAATTCAGACTCGCGGCTGCGGCGCCGAAGCGAACCCTTGGAAGTCCGTAGTCAGTGGGTCTCAGTCCGTAGTCGGCCCAAGAATCCGGCAAGGCACCTGGAACTCGGAAGTTCGTGGTCAGCCCGCCCAGGAAGCACTGCGCAGCTGCCGTCGCGACGTGATGCCGAGCTTGACGAACACCTTCCTCAGGTGCCACTCGACGGTGTGTGTGCTGATGAACAGCTGCGCGCCGATCTCCTGATTGGTCAGACCGTCGGCAGCCAGTCGGGCGATCTGCGACTCCTGGGCCGTCAACTCGTCACCCGAACCGATCGGCTGTTTGCGCACCTTCTCACCCAAGGCCACCAGTTCCCGGCGCGCCCGTTCTGCGAAGCCCTGCGCACCCATCCGGGTGAACATCTCGTAGGCGGTGTTGAGCTGTAGGCGGGCGTCGCTTCGGCGATTGATGCGACGGAGCCATTCGCCGTACGACAACCGGGTGCGCGCCAGGAACAGCCCGATGTTGGCGCGCTCGAGGCGTTCGATTGCTTCGGTGAAAAAGCCGTCGGCGAACTCGTTGGTGGCGAGCAACGCTCGGGCGGCCGCGACGGCGCCGAGACCCCAGTCCGTTCCGCTGCTACCGGCTCGCCCCTCGAACTCCCGCAATGCCCATTCGGCGGAGTCCCGGTCACCGATGTGTGCGGCGGCCTCGATGAGTTCGGCGAGGCACCAGCCGTAGAAACCGAGGTCCTCGTACTCGCAGCATGCACGAGCTGCTGCGAAGGCCTCTTCGTAGCGGCCGAGACCGTTGAACAGGACGGCTGAGGTGTACTTGGTGACGCCGACCAGTCGGCCTTCACCCCTTGCCGCGCCGTTGGCGGCTGCCACCGCGATCGGATCGGCCGCGTCGGCGAGAACCCCCCGCCACGCCGCGGTCGTCAGTGAGTGGTACTTCACCGGCGCGTAACCCGTCGATGCGGTGATGGCGTTCGCCTCTTCGATGAGCGTTGCCGCCGAAGCGAATTCGCCTCGGTAGACATGGACGCCTGCCCGGTAGGCCAGCGCTGCGGGTAGTGCGGCAAGCGCGCCGGCATCGCGTGCGCGCCGAACGGTGTCGACTGCAATGCGCTGCAGCACCGCGTCGTCCCACATCTCGTGGGCGCCGGACTCCTGCGCTATCGGGAACGGCCAGTGCAGAGGTTGGCCGATGCTGTGCTCCGCGTGGGCATTCCAGAGATCTAGTGCCGTCCGCAGATGGTCGTAGCCAGCTCCTGGGCCGTCTAGGATCCGGCATGTCATGCCGCTCAGGAGGAAGTCTATCGGTCGCTGAAGCTCACCCACTCGAGCGAGCGCGGCGCGGCCCGCGGTGGCCGCCTCCGTCAGTCCGGCTGGATCTCCGAGACGTCCCGCATACATGGCGGCGGTGAGCGCCTCGAGATGGGTTTCCCTGGCCAGATCGTCGTCAAGCCCTTCGAGTCCACGCGCCGCACTGAGCAATTGGGTGGCAGCATCGCTGATCTGGCGTGCCCCCGGCGCGCCGCTGCGGCTCCGCACGAACTCGATCTGAGCGCGCATCCGAGCTATCTGGGCTCGCTGGAGCTCGGATAGCCGCGCCGCGTCCGCCAAGGCGAGTAGTTCGTAGGCCGCCTCGGGCGCTGCCGCTTCTCGTTTGGCCTGGGC
>JAOPVF010000575.1 GCA_025963195.1 Mycobacterium sp.
TTTGCAGATACTGCGTCGCCAGGCGGCTGCCGACGTCCCCTCATCCCCGTTCATCGCCGCGACCAGGACGTCGTGGTCGATGATCAGCCGCAGCGCAGCGCGGAACAGCTCAGCCTTCGAGCCGAACAGGTAGCGCACCATCGACGGGTCGACGTGGGCGTCGTCCGCGATGACCCGCAGTACGTGTTCGGCTCGCTGTTCGGCAGGACGGGGTTCGGCATCGGCGCGGCGGTCGCGATGCTGCTCGGCAACCCACTGTCCGGGCTGGCCAGCGCCCCCGAGATGTTGCCGCGTGGCTGGAGCATTCTCGGCCAATTGTTGCCACGGGGCGCCAACGGAACGCTGCTGCAGTCCACGGCGTACTTCTCCGGGGCAGGTGCGACGACGGCGATCGTGGTGCTGACCTGCTGGGCGGTGGCCGGCGTGGTGCTGATCTTCGTCGCCGGGTTCCGCCGGGGTTCACGCGCACCCGCGTAACTACACTCGGGCGGCGTGGGACTCGACGATCGCGACGCGCTGACGATTCTGCGCGACGCGGTCGACCCGGACCACGGCTCGGACGATCTGATTCACCGCTTCTACACCCGCTGGTTCGCCACCGACATCTCCGCCCGCGACCTCTTCCCGCCCGACATGGCCCATCAGCGCGCGGCGTTTAGTCATGCGTTGACGTGGCTGTTCGGCGAGCTGATCGAGCAGCGTGCGGAGGAGCCCGTCGCATTCCTTGCCCAACTGGGCCGTGATCACCGCAAGTACGGTGTCACCCAAAGTCATTACGACACGATGCACGACGCACTGCTGCGCACTCTGCGCGACCATCTGACCGACCGGTGGGACGACCGGCTCGCCGAGGCAGCCCAGGACGCCGTGGCCTTTCTCGTCGGCGTCATGCGCGGTTCGGCCGATGCGGAGAAGGGCCCGCCCTACCGCAACGCCACCGTCGTCGACCACATTCGCGCCACCCGCGACGTGTCGATCGTCCGGCTGCAGCTCGACCGCCCGCTGTACTACCACCCCGGCCAATACGTCACCGTCGAGGTACCGCAGTGGCCACGGCGGTGGCGCCATCTCACCCCGTCGATACCCGCCGACCGCGACGGCGCGATCGAGTTCCACGTCCGATCGGTCAGGGGCGGCATGGTCAGCACCGCCATCATCGGCGAGACCAAACCCGGCGATCACTGGCGGGTGTCCAACCCGCACGGCGCCCTGCAGGTCGACCGCAATGCCGGCGACGTGCTAATGGTCGCGGGCAGCACCGGCCTCGCACCGCTGCGCACGCTCATCATGGATCTCACCCGGTTCGGGGACAACCCACGAGTTCACCTGTTCTTCGGCGGCAGGTACCCGTGCGATCTCTACGACCTACCTACGCTGTGGCAGATCGCGTCCACCAACCCGTGGCTTTCGGTCACGCCGGTCTCGGAGTACTCGAGCAACCCGCCGTGGGCCACCGACTATCCCGATGCCGAGCCGCCCCGCGGTCTGCACGTCCGCCAGACCGGCTTGTTGCCGGACGTGGTGACCCGGTACGGCAGCTGGGGCGACCGGCAGATCCTGGTCTGCGGCGGCCCGCACATGGTCGAGGCAACCAAGGCCGCGTTGATCGCCAAGGGCGCGCAAGTCCAACGCATACAACATGATCCACTCGCCAACTGACCGTGGGAGAATCCAACGATGCCTGAGTTCGAAGCCGTCACGCTGACCGACCCGTCGTCGCCGCTGACCGCCACCTTCGTACCCGTAGCTGGCATGATCGGCACCTCACTGGCCGACGGCGACGACGAGTACCTCGGCCAGCGCCGCGGCCTCGACGCCTATGTGACGTCCGGCAAGACGATGGGCATCCCGATTCTCTATCCGTGGGCAAATCGTTTGAGCGCCAGCAAGTATGGGATCAACGGCGCGGTCGTGACCTTGACCGCGGGCACCGGCGGCGTGCGTACCGATGAGCACGGTGTGCCGATCCACGGCGTGCTGAGCGCATATCCCGGATGGCTGGTGATCCACCGGTCGGAGAACAGGTTGACGGCCGTCCTCGACTATGGCGGCAAGCCGCGTCTGCTGGCGTCCTTCCCGTTCCCGCACGTGCTCACCCAGGACATCACGCTCGCCGACCGCACCCTGACCATCGAGACGACTGTGATGCCGACCACCGCGGCGTCGGTGCCGCTGTGCTTCGGTTACCACCCGTATCTCACGATCCCAGGCGTGCCGCGCGAGGAGTGGCAGCTCACCACGCCCGACATGCGGCATCTACCCGTGGACAACTGGGGCATCCCCACCGGCGCGCAGGACGAGTGGGCGGGACGCACCGAGCCGCTTGGGGCTTCGGTCTACGACGACGGCTTCGACAAGGTGGCTGCGGGATCGACGTTCACGCTCAGCGGCGGTGACCGACGCCTCGACGTCACGTTCGAGAAGGGTTATCCGGCGGCGCAGGTCTTCGCGCCGAGCAGTGACGACGTCGTCTGCGTCGAGCCGATGGCTGCGCCCACCGATGCGCTGCGCCGGGGGAACTACCGCTTCGCGATCGCGGGCAAGCCGGAGGCGGCCCGCTTCTCGATCAAGGTGACGTAGCGGTCAGTCGACGTCGCGACGGCGCCGGCCAGCGCCGGGCTGCCAGACCACCAGCGCGGTGCTCTTCGGCACCACCGCCACGTCGCGCCGCTGGTTGGCGCGAAGGCGCTCCATCTCGGCGGCCATCTCGCTCAGCCGCGACTGCAGGGCGTCGACCTGATTGGTCAGCTCGATGATGCGCTTGATCCCAGCGAGATTCACGCCCTCGTCCTGGGACAGCCGCTGCACTTCGCGAAGCAGCTCGACGTCGTGCTGGGAGTAGCGCCGACCGCCGCCCGAGCTGCGCTCAGGGCTGACCAAGCCGAGCCGGTCGTATGTGCGCAGCGTCTGCGCGTGCATACCGGCCAGCTCGGCGGCCACCGAGATCAGGAACGTGCGGGCATCGTCCTTGCGAGACATCAGGCCCCCGACCAGTTCGCTCTCGGATCGAACCCGCTCGCGCGTTCCGCCTTGGCGTAAGCCTCCAGCGCCTCCGCCGCTTCACCTTCGAGGTTCGGCGGGACCGCCACCTTGACGGTCACCAACAGATCGCCGTGACCGCCCGCTCGCTTCGGCACCCCGCGGCCACGCACCCGAAGGATGCGTCCGTCCGACGTGCCCTTGGGCACCCGCACTCCGACCTTGCCCTCCAGGGTAGGAACGGAAAGCGTTGTGCCCAAAGCGAGTTCGTGAAAGCTCACCGGGACGGTGACGGTCAGGTCGTCGCCGTCACGGCCGAACACCTTGTCCGGTCGCACGTGCACGGTGACGTACAGGTCACCCGAGGGGGCGCCCCGCAGACCGGCCTCGCCCTGGCCTGCCAGCCTGATCCGCTGACCGTCCTCGACACCCGGAGGGATGCGCACGTTGATGGTGCGCGTCCTGGTGGTTGCGCCCTTGCCGCCGCACTCCTCGCACGGCTCTTCGATGATCGAGCCCGTGCCCCTGCATTCGGTGCACGGTTCCGAGAAGCCGAACGCGCCCTGGTTGCGGCTAATGACGCCGGAACCGTTGCAGTTCGGGCACACCTTCGGGCTGGTACCCGGACGCGCGCCGCTGCCATGGCAGTTGGTACACGGCGCCGGGCTGGTGAGCCGCAACGGCATTGCCACGCCCTTGGTGGCCTCCAGGAAGGACAGCGCGGTCTCGGTCTCGAGATCGTTGCCGCGTCGCGGACGGCTGGGCCGCGGCTGTTGAGCACCACGTCCGAACAGTCCACCGAACAGGTCACCGATGTTGGCGCCACCGGTCTGGCCGGCCGCACCGAACAGATCACCGAGGTTGACCTCGCCGCCGTCACCACCGAAACCACCGAAGTTTCCTTCGCCACCGTTGAAGCGACGGCCGAATCCACCGTTGGCGAACAGCCTCCGGGTTTCGTCGTACTCCTTCTTCTTGGCCGGGTCCGACAGCACGCTGTTGGCCTCGGACACGGCCTTGAACCGCTTCTCCGACGCCGCATCGCCAGGATTCCGGTCGGGGTGCAACTGCGAGGCCAACTTGCGGTAGGCCTTCTTGATCTCCGCTTCGGTGGCGTCAGAGGAGACGCCGAGCTCCTTGTAGAAGTCCTTCTCGACCCATTCTCGTTGGGCCATGTCGCGTCACCTCCTCACCTGTGTTCATCGATGTTCTATTCGGTTGATTCTGCGTTCGCCTTGGCGTTCACGTCGCCACTACCGCCGGTTTCGTCGACCGTGTCGGATTCCGGCACGGTGTCGATCACGCCGACCATGGCGTGCCGCAGGATGTGATCGCCGATCTTGTAGCCCTGGCGCATGACGGTGCCGATCACCGGATTGGAGCCGTCACCCTCGTGCTGCACGGCCTCGTGCAGGGAGGGATCGAAGGCGTCACCCTCGGCGCCGAACGCCACCAAACCGATGTTCTCGAGCGCGGTGTTCAGCTTGTCGGCCACCGACTTCAACGGTCCCGACTCGAGGTCGCCGTGGTTACGGGCCCTGTCGAGATCGTCGAGCACGGGCACCAGTTGGGCGGCGACGCCTGCCTTGGCCCGTTCGGCCGCGGCCTGCTCTTGGCGGACGGA
>JAOPVF010000583.1 GCA_025963195.1 Mycobacterium sp.
ACGACTTCGGCGGGACGTGGCGCGACAACCACTACCCCGGCCTCGCCGTGGACATTCCGTCGCTGTGGTACCAGCTGTCGTTCAATCCGAACGCCGACTGGAGCCGCTTGTTCGCACCTGGGCCAGAGCTCTACCGCTACTTTCAAGACACCGCGTCGAAGTTGGGGCTGTACGACCAGTTGCAGGCGAATTCCGAAGTGGTTCGACAACAGTGGGACGACTCGGCTGGAATGTGGCGGCTGACGATCCGCGGCCGCCCCGAAGTCACCGCCCGATTCGTGATCAGTTCGGTCGGCGGCTACGTCAACGCCAAGGCCGAGATCGACATCGCGGGCATCGACGAGTTCGAAGGTACCGTTCTGCGACCCAACGCATGGGACGACGGGTACGACACCCACGGCAAGCGGATCGCGGTGATCGGAACAGGGTCCAGCGGCGTGCAGATCGCGTCGGCGCTCTCTGGTCATGCCAAGAGCCTGGACGTCTACCAACGCACCCCTGGTTGGGTGCTGCCGAAGATCGACTTCGAATTCTCACCGTTGGCGCGGAAGTTGTTGCGTCTTCCCCGCTTCATCGATGGCGTCAACGTGCTCGGCCGGTTCTCGATGGACGCCTTCATGGTGGCGCCCCTCGTGCATCTGCTGCCACGGCTGCCTGCGAAGGTCCTGGTGCGCGTCCTGCCGCTCTACGACAAGTGGTCCCGCCTGCTGTACCGCGTACTGCTCCGTGCGACGATCGACGACCCGGCGTACCGAAGGGCGCTCGTCCCGCGGATTGGGATCCTCGCCAAACGCCCCGTCGTCTCCAGTGCCTTCTTCAAGGCGCTGAACAGACCCAACACCACGCTGATCACCACCGCGATCGAGCGAATCACCAGTACCGGGGTGCGCACCGCCGACGGCGTCGAACGCGAGGCCGACCTGATCGTGGCAGCCACCGGCTACGAATTGTGGACCGATCCCGAGACCTACCGACCTGGAACCGTGCTTGGCGCCAACGGTTTCGACTTGGCTGAGTACTACCGCGCCCACGGAATGCGCAGCTATGCCGGCAGCGCGCACCCGCGACTACCCAACCGTTGGGAAATCGTCGGGCCCGCCGGCTTCGTCGGCTTCGCATGGATGGACTACGACGAGACGATCGCTGAACATGCGGTCCGGATCATCGACGAGACACGCAGCCGCGATGCCCAGGTCGCCGAGGTCAGCCAGGACGCGTTCAACCGCTGGAACGAACGGATGCATCGTCGTGGCAAGGCAATTCAGACCTACATCGTCGACTGCAATCGCGGCCAGAACAGCTACTTCGTCAATTCCCAAGAAGAAGTCGTCTACTACCGACCGCAAACCATCACCGGTTCACGACGATTCGCGCGCCGGTCCCCGCTCGCCGACTACGAGTTCACCAAGCGGACGGTGCGCACCGTGCCCGTGCCGGTACCGAAGGAGCAACCCGCATGACCGACACACCTCTGGCCGGACGCGTCGCCTACGTGACTGGGGCCGCTCGCGGGCAGGGCCGCTCGCACTGCGTACGCCTCGCCCGGGCCGGTGCGGACGTCGTCGCCATCGACGCCTGCGGGCCGGTCGCCACGCACAACGGCTATCCGCCCGCGACGCCGGAGGACCTCGCCGAGACGGTGAGCCTCGTCGAAGGCGAGGGACGCACGATCCTCGCCAGGGAAGTCGACGTGCGCGACGCCGCAGGGCAGGATCGGGTGATCGCCGACGCGATCGAGCAGTTCGGTCGCCTCGACGTCGTCGTCGCCAATGCCGGAGTGCTGAATTGGGGCCGGCTGTGGGAGATCTCGGCCCAACAGTGGCAGGAAACCCTCGACACCAACCTGACCGGCGTGTGGCACACCATCAAGGCCGCGGTGCCGCAGATGATCAAGGCGGGCAACGGCGGATCGATCATCACCATCAGCTCGGCGGCAGGCATCAAGGCCGTTCCGGGCTGTGGGCACTACAGCGCTACGAAGTTCGGCGTCGTCGGGTTGACCAACGCGCTAGCGGTTGAACTGGGCGAGTTCGGGATACGGGTCAACTCCGTTCACCCGTACGGCACCGACACTCCGATGGGCAATGACGTGTCGATGTACGAGATCCTCCAGGACCACCCGCACTACATCCACTCGTTCTCGCCAGGCGCACTGCCCACCGATTCGCTCGCCGCCCCCGACCTCATCTCCGACATCGTGGTGTGGCTGGCCGGCGATGCGTCGTCGCTGGTGACCGCGGCTCAGATCCCTGCGGACAAGGGCTATCTGAAGATCTGACCTACACCCGGGCCGGCGCGTCGGCCCTGACCCGCCCGCGCAGCCGCGACTCGAAGACGCTCAGGATGTCGAAGTAGCGGGTCGGCGCCACTCGGGCCAGCGCGTCGAACAGGTAGGCATCGGGTCCGACCAGGATGCGCGCCTTTCCCTGTTCCACACCGCGGTGGATGATCTCCGCCGCCCTGGGCGGCTCGGTCATGGTGATGGCGGCGAACTCCTTGACCATCTGTTCCTGGCTGCGGCCGAGACCGTCGGGATCCTTGCGGACGCGGGCATTGCACACGATGTTGGTGTTGATGCCGCCGGGGTGCACGTTGATGGCTCTGACACCGGTGCCGCGCAACTCCTGCCGTAGCGAGTCGGTGAAGCCACGGACCGCGAACTTCACCGAGCAGTAGGCACTCTGGTTCGGCATGCCGACCAGGCCGAACACGCTGGAGGTGTTCACGATCGCTCCAGAGTCCTGAGCGGTTAGGATCGGCAGGAAGGCCCGGGTGCCGTTGACGACGCCTTG
>JAOPVF010000585.1 GCA_025963195.1 Mycobacterium sp.
AGTTGTACCGCCGCACGACCAACCTCGCACGCGAGCTCAGCGGGATCGCCAAGACCGGCGATCGCGCCGTCATCGTCGCCCCACAGGGCCTCGAGTATCTGGTCGCGTTCCTCGGATCGCTCGAGGCGGGCCTCATCGCCGTGCCGCTGTCGATCCCGATGGTCGGAGCCAGCGACGAGCGCATCACCGCCGTATTGCGCGACGCCGCACCGATGGTCGTGTTCACCACGTCGGCCATCGCCGACACCGTGGCGCCCTACGTGCAGCCGACCGACGGCCTGCCCGCAGCCACCCTGATCGAGGTCGACAAGCTGGACCTGGACACCAGGAATCGGGCCATCCGTCGCGAGGAGCCGCGACCGGAAACCGCCTACCTGCAGTACACCTCGGGATCGACCCGCACGCCTGCCGGCGTCATGGTGACCAACCGGAACCTGTCGGCGAACTTCGAACAGATCATGCGGGACTTCTTCCCCGAGTACGGCAAAGTCTCCCCTCCAGGTACCACTGCCGTGTCCTGGCTGCCCTTCTACCACGACATGGGCTTGATCCTCGGCGTGTGCGCCCCGATCCTCGGCGGATGGCAAACGGTGGTGACCACACCGTTGTCCTTCCTGGCCCGTCCGGCCCGGTGGATGCAGTTGATCGCCAGCAGCCACCACACGCTGACAGCAGGGCCGAACTTCGCCTTCGAGCTGGCCGCCGGCCGCACCACGGACGAAGACATGGCCGGACTCGACCTGAGCGGCGTGGTCGGTCTGATCAGTGGCGCCGAACGTGTCCATGACGCCACGCTCAAGCGATTCATTCAGCGGTTCAGCAAGTTCGGCCTCTCCGACAAGGTGATCAAGCCGTGCTTCGGCCTCGCCGAGGCGACGCTGTACGTCGCCACTCGTACCCCGGGCGCCCCGAAGGCCGTCACCTTCGACCTCGACGAACTGTCCGCGGGTAACGCCATACCGACCCACATCTCCGAACCTGATTCGCTCCGCGAAAGTGCCGACGGCACAACGTTGGTCAGCTACGGCACCCCACTACGGTCCGAGGTGCGGATCGTCGATCCCGAGAATCGCACCGAGTGCCCCGCGGGCAAGGTCGGCGAGATCTGGTTATACGGCGACAACATCTGCCTTGGTTACTGGGACAAGCCCGAACAGACCGAGGAGACCTTCAACGGAGTGATCGAGTCGCCGTCCGCGGACACTCCGGCGGGACCGTGGCTGCGCACGGGTGACCTCGGCTTCATCTTCGAAGACGAGCTCTACGTGGTCGGGCGCATCAAGGACCTGCTGATCGTGCGGGGACGCAACCACTACCCCGACGACATCGAGGCGACCATCACCGAGATCACCGGTGGCCGCGTCGCGGCGATCTCGGTCCAGGACGACCGCACCGAACAACTGGTCGCGATCATCGAGGTGAAGAAGCGCGGCGACACCGACGCGGAGGTGCTGGAGACGCTGCAATCCGTCAAACGCGATGTGACGTCAGCGATCTCGACGACGCACGGCCTGACCGCTGCGGATCTGGTGCTGGTGTCCCGCGGCTCGATCCCCATCACCACTAGCGGCAAGATCCGCCGCTCGGCGTGCGCCGAGCAGTACCGCAAGTCTCAGTTCGCGCGGCTCGACGAGGAGCTGGCTTCGGCAGGCACCGCCAGCCAGTCGTCCTGACAGTTCTCCGCAACCAGCGGATAGTGCCGTATGGCCCGCTGGGGCTCGACGATCGTGCAGGCATCGGCATCGCAGATCTCGCCGAGCGGGTCAGCTTCGGGGCGAGCGAAGCGACGCGGAATCGCTGCGGTGTCGTCCACCGAGACGTTCTCTTCGATGACGGCCGTGTCCAATTCGTGTTCGGCTTCTTCTGTTTCGGGGACGACCTCGTCACTGGCGACTGCGTCATTCTCTTCGGCGCCCGGCTCGTCGACCTGATCGTCGTCATGCACCGTCGGCGTCCAGCGGATCTTCCGTTGCCTCGCCGCAGATCGTCCCGCCGGCCACCAATTCGCCTTGCCCACGATGACTGCCATGGCGGGCACCGTGATGGTGCGCACGACAAACGTGTCGAGCAGTAGCCCGACGCCGATGATGAAACCCGTCTGCACGATGTTGCTGATACTGCTGGCCATCAGGCCCAACATCGACGCCGCGAAGATGAGACCCGCCGACGTGATGACACCACCGGTCGATCCCACGGTGCGAATGACGCCAGACCGGATGCCGCGACCCACCGCCTCCTCACGGATCCGCGAGATCAGCAGCAGGTTGTAGTCCGCACCCACCGCCACGAGAACCAGAAACGCCATGCCAGGCACGTTCCACGAAAGCTGCTGCCCCAGCACGAATTGAAAGAACACGACGCCGATCCCCACCGCGGAGACGTACGAGAGGATCACCGAGGCAACCAGGTAGATGGGTGCCACCAGCGAGCGCAGTAGCAACGCCAGGATGAGGAATACCACGATCAGCGTGACGATCATGATCCACTCGACGTCGCCGTTGTAGTAGTCGCGAATGTCCCTCTGCGCCACCGAGAATCCCACCATCGAGACCTTGGCGTTGGCTAGGGTGGTGTTGGGCAGTGCGGTCTCGGCGGTCTTGACGATCTCCTGCACCTGATCCATCGCCGCCGTGCTGAACGGGTCGAGCGCGGTCTGCACCAGGTAGCGCGCGGTGTGGCCGTCCGCCGAAATGAACAGCGTCGCAGCCTTCTTGAACTCGGCCTGGGTGAGGATCTCCGGCGGGATGTAGAAACCCGACATCGGCGGATCCGCGCCATCGCGCTTCATTGCCAGCAGGAACGCCGACGCTTGATCCATGCCCGAACCGATGTCGCGCGTCCTGTCGACGAGCGTCTGGACGCCATCGGCAAGCTGACGACTGGCATCCGCCAGCTGGGTGACTCCGTCCTGCACGCTGGTGAGCTGCTGCTGGATGCCTGCCGGATCGGCAACGCCGAGTTGGCGTGCCGCCGCGGTCGCGTCGTCGACGGTCTTGCCGAGCCCGGGCACCACTTCGTCGAGCGTCTGGGCCCCCGTCGTGTTCTCGAGTTTCTGGCCGAGATCGGACAGTTTCGTCAGCGTGCCGTCCTCGTACGCGGTGACCACCTTGTTCAAGTCGTCTCGCGATGCGACGCAGCGCGGGTCCAGGTTGCACAGCGGATTGTTGTTGAGCACGTTGACGAGCGGATCCGCCCACGCATAGATGCCCGCGATCTTGGTGACGTTGTCGTTGAGCGTCTTTCCGAGTCCCCGCATGTTGGCGACCAGGCCGGTGGAGTTGTCGACGTCGTCGAGCGACTTGCTCCCACCGACCTTGGTCTGCATGTCCGTCAGTGCGCTCACCAGGCTCCGGATCGGGAGGACGGCCGTGAGGACCTTGCTCTTGACGTCACCGAGGACGTCGGCCATTTGATGGGCGCCCCCGCTCAACCGGTTCAGATCCGAGTCGCCTGCCTGGATCTGCGTCGACCCGTCGAGCAGTTTGTCACCGACCTGGCCGACCTGGTAGCTGGTCTTGGCCTGCTCGAGCACGTCGCCGGTCGGTCTGGTGATGCCCCGCACCAGGTCGATGCCGGGAAGCGCGCTGACCCGGTGTGCCAGCTGCTCGAGATCGGCCAATGCCCGTGGCGAGCGCAGGTCCGTGTTGGGTGATGTGACCATCAGAAACTGCTGCAGGGTGCCGGCCACCGGGAAGTGCGCATCCATCGCGGTGTAGCCGCGGTTGCTCGGTGCATCGGCCGGCAGCGTCTTGCGGTCGTCGTAGTTGTAGTTGGCCAGCGTCACGGTCGCGGCCAGCGCGATGAGGATCACCAGGCTGGCCGCGAGGTGAATCCTTGGCCTGCGCGCGATGTGCACACCGGAGCGGCGCCAGAACCGGCCCGTCATGTCCTTGCGCGGCTTGATCCAGCCCCGGCGCCCGGCCAGCACGATCAGCGCCGGCAGCATCGTGACCGCGGCGAAGTAGCCGGTCGCGATGGTGATCGTCAGGGAGG
>JAOPVF010000035.1 GCA_025963195.1 Mycobacterium sp.
TGGCCGGGTGCTCGATAAGCGCCGCATTCCGTCACGGTGACGAAGCCGGGACGGAAGGGACGCCCGTTGCCGTACCTTCGATTGGCCGCCGCCGCTGCTTCAGGGCGTGGGTGCCTGAACTGAAGCAGCGACGCGTAGGCATACACAAGCCTGTTGGGCCGGTCGTTTGTCGATCCACCCCCAATGGCCAGACACTCCGCGAACGGCCACGGAAGGCTCGGTTGGAGCACGCAGACACCTGCCTCTGCCCAAGCAAGTGCGTCGCAGTACCAGGGCGAGTCCAACTCTGGCGGTGATAGCACCCTCCACACTCGTCGTCAGACCAGCCAGCGACTCAAGCACAGGTCGGCCTCGTGGTCCTGTTGTCTGAAGACGAGATGTTCTCGCTGGAACGCGTCCGGGCCCTCACCTCGTAGGTGCGGGCGCGCTTAGGACACCGCGCTGTGTGGCGACTCGACTGGATCGGCCTTCGGCCAGGGTCGCGGAACTGGGCGTGGACGTACGCGTTGAGGCCATCAGAACCAGCGCCCGAGCAGGGCGGCCAGCGACGGTGTCATGAGCGACCGCACGACCAGCGTGTCGAAGAGCAGTCCCAGGCCGATCGTGGTTCCGACCTGACCGATGACGATCAAGTTGCTGACCGCCATGGACGCCATCGTGAAGGCGAACACCAAGCCCGCGGTGGTGACGACGGATCCGGTGCCTGCCATGGCGCGAATCATTCCGGTATGCAACCCGGCATGGATCTCCTCCTTCATCCGGGAGACCAGGAGCAGGTTGTAGTCGGCGCCGACCGCGAGCAGGACGATGACCGCCATCGGCAACACCATCCAGTGCAAAGGAAGCCCGATGAGGTGCTGCCAGATCAGTACCGAAAGGCCAAAGGAGGCACCCAAACTCAGTACCACGGTGCCCACGATCACCGCCGCGGCTGCGATGGCGCGGGTGAGTATCACCATGATCAGGAAGATCAGGATCAGCGCGGCGACGGCTGCGATGAGCAGGTCGTAGTCGGCGCCTTGCTGCATGTCCTTGTACATGGCTGCGCTGCCACCGACGTAGACCGTCGACCCTTCCAGCGGGGTGCCCTTGATGGCGTCGGCAGCTGCAACCCTGATCGGCTCGATGTGGGAGGTGCCCTCCTCGCTCAACGGGTCACCCTGGTGGAAGACGGTGAACCGCACGGCATGACCATCGGGCGAGAGGAACAGCTTGATGCCTCGCTTGAAGTCGGCCGTCTGGAACGCCTCCGGCGGCAGGTAGAACGTGTCGTCGTTTCTGGCGGCATCGAAGGCCTGACCCATTGCGGTGGAGTCGTTTTGGGTGGCCATGTTCTGGTCTTGCTGCGCCTTCTGCGCCTGATACTGGTTGAGCATGATTTGCTTCTGGTTCTTCATCGACTGAATCATCGACGGCATCAGGGCGGCCAACTGCGGCGTCAGGTCGGCCAGTCGCTCGAGGTCCGGCACCAAGTCCTCGAAGTCGTCCGACATCGTGCTGATGCCATCGAGGCTGTCGAAGATCGACCGTACGGCCCAGCACACCGGGATGTCGAAGCAGTGTGGCTCCCAATAGAAGTAGTTTCGCATCGGCCGGAAGAAGTCGTCGAAGTCGGCGAGGTGGTCGCGCACTTCGTTCAGGTGTCCAGAAGTCGTCTTCATCTTGTCGGCCATTCGCCGCGTGACGTCGGCCATCTGCAGGGTGATGCTCTGCATCTGCGTCATCGAGTCGATGGTCACCTGCATCTCGTTGGCCTGTTTCAGCGTGTTGGCCAGCACGATCTGCTGGTAGTCGTTGTTCATGAGTTGACCCGTGCCACCCTGGCCGACTGTGTAGGCAAGCGAGGCGTGTTCGATCGGCTTGCCGTCGGGACGCGTAATCGTCTGCACCTGAGCGATTCCGTGCACGCGGACCATTGCCTTGGCGATCTTGTCGATGATCAAGAAGTCGGCCGGATTGCGCAGGTCGTGATCGGCCTCCACCATCACCAGTTCGGGATTCATCTTGGCGTCGGAGAAGTGCCGATCGGCGGCCGCCATACCAACATTCGCCGGCACGTCCTTGGGCAGGAAGATGCGGTCGTTGTAGGTGGTGTGGTAGCCGGGCAGGGTCAGCAGACCGACAAGGGCCAACACGATGGCCATGATCAAGACCGCCCCTGGCCAGCGAACCGTGGCCGCACCGACCCGCCGCCACCCGCGAGACCGCTGCATGCGCTTGGGCTCGAGCACCTTTCCGAACCGGGTGACCAGGGAAATCAGTGCGGGGCCAAGGGTGAGCGCGGCGGCGACCACGATCGTCATGCCGATCGACAGCGGAATGCCCATGGTTTGGAAGTACGGCAACCGGGTGAAGTGCAAGCACAACGTCGCACCGGCGATGGTGAGACCAGAGGCCAGCACGACGTGTGCCGTGCCCTGAAACATCGTGTAGTAGGCCGATTCTCGGTCTTCGCCTGATCTTCGCGCTTCCTGGTAGCGGCCGATCAGGAAGATCGCGTAGTCGGTCGCAGCGGCGATCGCCAGCGTCACCACCATGTTGGTCGAGAAGGTGGTCAACCCGAAGACGTCGTGATATCCGAGGAAGGCGACGATGCCGCGGGCCGACATCAAGCCGACCACCACCATCGACATCGTGATCAACACGGTGACGACGGAACGGTAGACGAGCAGAAGCATGATGATGATGACGGCGAACGTCAGTCCTTCGATCATCTTCATGCTCGCGTCGCCGACGACGTTCTGATCCGTGGTCGTCGCCGCCGGTCCCGTCACGTACGCCTTCACGCCGGCGGGCGCCTGCGTACCGGCGACGATGTCCCGAACAGACTGCACCGATTCGTTGGCGATGGCCTCGCCTTGGTCGCCGGCGATGTACACCTGGACGTAAGCGGCTTTGCCGTCGATGCTTTGGGCGCCTGCCGCGGTCAACGTATCGCCCCAGAAGTCCTGGACGTGTTGGACGTGTGTGGTGTCCGCGCGCAGTTTTCGGACCATCTCGTCGTAGAACGTGTGCGCATCCGCACCCAGTGGATCATCGCCCTCGAGCACGATCATCACCGAACTGCTGGTGTTGTACTCGTGAAACACCTCGCCGACGCGCTTCGTCGCGATCAATGCCGGCGCATCGTTCGGACTCATCGATACCGCCCGCAGCTTGCCCACCTCTTCGAGCTGCGGCACCGTGGTATTGAGAATCGCGACGATGGCGATCCACGCGAGGACGATCGGGATCGCGAAGGTTCGCATGGCCCGGGCCAGCCGGGGACGGGCGGCGTGACGTGCCTGAGGTATGGCGTCGGTCGGAGCGTCGTCGACGGTGCCGTCAGTCCCGCCCCCCAACCCAGGGCTGCTCATGCCGCCTTCACCAAGCAGTACGTCGCGGGATTCACGCCTTCAGCCGTCCTTTCGTCCTTCACCACGTCATCGACGACGACTCGGCAGCCGATCGATTGACCGTTGCCCTGGGCAAGGAGGTTCGGCGTGACCGATGGCACCGTCGTCTCGAGCCTCAGGGACCACGGCAGGCTCACCTCCC
This sequence comes from Mycobacterium sp., assembly GCA_025963195.1. Lineage (GTDB taxonomy): Bacteria > Actinomycetota > Actinomycetes > Mycobacteriales > Mycobacteriaceae > Mycobacterium. Next base: position 3,538 of record JAOPVF010000035.1, read on the forward strand.
CGGTCCGCTGCGGCAGCCCATTGAGGTCGGTGTAGTTGATGATCGCGGTCGACCCCGAGCCGAACACCTCGTAGGTCACCACCTTTGGATTGAACTTCTGGGCGGTATCCGACCCCACGGGGGTGACCACGGCACCATCGGAGCCGAACACCGACCGCAGATAGGTCACGCTGACGGCGCCGATCGCCATGGCGACGACGACGAGGGCGGGGAGCCATGCGCGCTTGAGGACCGAGATCATGACAGCCGCCTCGTTGACGAAGGACTCCGGGTTGCCGACGAATCGGCACGCATGGGACGGCGCTCGGGGACGACGGTCAAAGTCGAGCCTTTCCACGTGGAACCCGCGGACAGTCGGTGCGGTCCGATCTAGGTAGCCAACCTAAGCGGACTAAGTGGATAGAGTCAATCCACTTATGACGGCGATCACTTACACTGCGATACGTGACCGCCGACAACGAATCGGGCCGGGCGCTGCGCAGTGACGCCGAGCGCAATCGGCAGCGCGTGCTCACGGCCGCCCGAGAACTGTTCGCGGAGAGAGGGCTGGAAGCCACCCTCAACGACGTCGCGCATCACGCGAACGTCGGCGTCGGAACGGTGTATCGGAGATTCGCTACCAAAGAGGACCTCGTGGAGGCACTCTTCGAAGACGGCATCGAACAGATCGTAGCCATGGCGGAATCAGCACTGCAGCAGGATGATTCGTGGTCAGGATTCGTCTGGTTCGTGGAGCAACTCTGCGAACTGACCGCAACCGACCGCGGCCTGCGCGAGATGGTCTACAGCAAGGCCTACGGCGGCTACCGCGTCGAGTGCGCCCGGCTGCGAGTGGATCCCCCCGTGTCCCAACTCGTCGAACGCGCCAGGGCCGACGGGCACCTGCGCTCCGACATCGAACCCACGGACATGCCGATCGTCAGCCTGCTCGCAGGCACCGTCAGCGAGTGGGCCGGTCACGTCGAACCCGAGCTGTGGCGGCGCTACGTGGCGCTACTCCTCGACGGCATGCGCCACCACGACGGGCAGAACCGACTCCCCGTGGACGCGCTCGATGAGGAGCAGATGGACGCGGCGATGCAGGGA